>JAGGZE010000005.1 GCA_021162205.1 bacterium | reverse complement strand
GATAAAAATGATGAAATATGTTCACCCCCTAAATTCGCTCCACTGCGCTGCATGAATTTTGTCCCCCTTATTAAGGGGGACAGCGAGCGAAACGAGCAGGGGGTTGAAATGTTATTTTGATTGAGCAAGTGCAACAGGGAATTCAGACTTTGTCTGAAGGTCCCGACTTCATCGGGATTCAGAAAAAAGCAACGCACAAAAGACATCTGAAAGGTGGGATATATGAGACGAACAATTTTAATTGTCGGCATTTTATCGAGTTTGGTTATCGCGGGTGCCGAACAGAAATTCCCGAAATTCACGCTGAATAATTTCGATGGTGTTTCCTGTTCTATCGATTCGATTCTTAATCTGGGAAAACCTGTTGCTTTGACATTTTGGGCTACCTGGTGTAAACCATGCACTAAGGAACTCGATAAATTTGTCGAGAACTGGGAAAACTGGGATACAACCAAAGGCGAGCATCCATATATAATCGTGGCATTGTGCGAGGATGGACCGCGTTCTATTAGAAAGGCTAAGGCACTTGCCAAAAAAAAGAAATGGACGAATTTCATTCTTCTTTACGATAAAGCTGCACAGGTAAAAAGGAAAGCTGTTGTAGCCGATATTCCCGAACTGTTTCTTTTAAAACCCGATGGTTCGATTTTTTATCGTCATATCGGTTTCAATATCGGCGATGAAAAGGAAACATTTAAGAAAATCGATGAATTGATTTTAGAAATTCAAAATGAAAAGAATGCAGTTCGACCATCCACAGAAAAATAGCAGGGGAGATTTTCGATGGCAAATTTGAACCTCGTTATATGGGCGGATAATTCATCCGATAATTTTTATCCGTTGGCATCGACTCATCCTGTTTTCGAGCTTCGTGCCGGGGCATTTTCATTTATCGAGCGTGCTAAAGCATTTTTCCCGCAGAGCAATTTATTCGCTATCTGCCATGAGAAATTCGAGCAATCGATGGATAAAAGAGGAATTTGCAGCGATATTAGCAAAATAGATAGCCGATTGCCGACATTATTTTTGAATGGACAGGTATTTCTTACTAAACGAGCAATCGGCAATATTGTTAGAGCAAAAAATCCGACTGTTTTTGTGGCGCAAAATATCCCTGTCGCACTGTATCTTCCCGCTGGAAATAATACAGGAATGGAATATTTTACATCTCCACCCGATGAATTCGCATATCGCAGAATAATGAGCATCTACGAGGCGGTCGAATTGGATGTTCCAATTTTGGATTCACTTTGGGAAATTGTTGCGCAAAACGAAAAATTTATCGGTGAGGATTTCCGCACATTTTATAAACGGCAAGTTGTTCAATACACAGGTGAAAGTCATATTTCGATTCGTAATGCGAATGATGTTTTTGTCGGTCCCGATGTGAAAATCGATGATTTTTCTGTTCTCGATGGCAGCGATGGACCGATTATAATCGGTCGCGGTGTGCATATCCGTTCGGGCGCGGTGATTTATGGTCCCGCTGTAATCGGTGCAGAAAGCTTGATTATGCCGTATTCACGAATTCGTTCGGAAACTACTATCGGTCCGATGTGCCGTGTCGGCGGCGAAATCGAGGCATCGATAATTTTAGGTTATTCGAATAAATATCACGATGGCTTTTTAGGTCATTCGTATATCGGCGAATGGGTTAATTTCGGAGCGCTCAGCACTAATAGCGATTTAAAAAACAATTATCACGAGATAAGAGTTGCGATGCCGAATGGCGAGGTATCGACAGGTTCGAATAAAGTCGGGATTTTTGTCGGCGACCATACGAAATTCGGAATCGGGACATTATTGACATCGGGGGCTACAATCGGTGTCAGTGCAAACCTATATGGCGGTGGAATGTTCCCTAAATATGTGCCACCGTTCATCTGGGGCAGCAATTCCGATGGATTTGTTCACTATAAAATCGATAAAGCAATCGAAACCGCTCGAATCGTTATGGAACGAAGAGGTGTCGAGATAACCGATGCTTATGAAAAACTTCTCAAAGGAATATTCGGTTATTTCTCCGAGGACAGAACCGCATTCATTGTCGAACACAAGAAAAAATGATATGGAAAATGTTCTAATCACAGGTGCGACAGGATTTGTCGGCAGTCATACCGCAGAATTGCTTTTGAAACAGGATTATCGAGTTTTCGGGATAATTCGCGATAGTTCTCGAGCAAAAGCTTTGCCCGATGGTGTCGAGTCTGTGGTGTGTCCGCTTTTCGAGCCAGACAGCATAATCGACCTGCTCAAAAATGCCGACTATTTTGTTCACATAGCGGGATTGACAAAAGCTCTCAACCGCAAGGATTTTTACAATGTCAATGCCGAAAGCACAAAAATCTGGCTGAAATCGCTTTCAATTCACTCGACACATTTGAAAAAATTTGTGCTGATAAGTTCTCAGGCGGCAACAAGACCATCGTCCGAACCTATCGATGAAACTGTCGAACCCACACCGCTAACCGATTATGGCAAAAGTAAAATTTTAGCGGAAAAATATGCTAAAAATTTTATGGATAAAATTCCGATTACGATAATTCGACCGCCAGCAGTTTTCGGTCCGCGGGATAAGGATATTTTTTTCTACTTCAAACTCGCCAGCAAGGGTATTCTCCCGTTAGTCGGCGACCCCGATAGAAAATTTTCAGCGATATATGTCGAAGATTTGGCATCGGCGATTTTGCTCGCTATGGTAAATCCAAAGTCTGCTGGTGAAATATTTTTCGTAACCGATGGTGAAATTCATACCTGGCGAGAATTTGCCGAACAGGTCGGTAGTGCGATAGATAGAAAAAAGATAAAAATTCACCTGCCTGGAATATCATTGTGGGTTGCGGCATTTTTCGATGAAATATTTTCATTTATTTTGCGGAAACCCGCGCTGCTGTCATTTCAGAAAATTCCCGAACTACTCTCACCATGGGTGGCGAATAGCTCGAAAATAGAAAATATGCTCGGTTTCAAACCGAAATACGACTTGAAAGCCGCAGTAGCGAAAACAACAAAATGGTATAGAGATAACAGTTGGATACATCGATAGGACTTAAGCAATCGGTCTCTTTTAATTATGGCTTTTGTTCTCATTCGAATGAGTGTAAAAAAATGATTTTATATTATTGCAATATTTGAGCTATTTAATTAGATTATCGAATTAAGGGGGTGAAATGCTTTTAATAGATAGAATCGGCGAACTACTCACGATGGATTCGAACGATGGGAAAGCCATACGCGGCGAAATGATGTCGCTACCGGGAATAATAACCGATTCCGCTATCGTCGTCGATGGTGAGAAAATTGTCGATTATGGCAAACGTAATGATATTTTGAAAAATTATGGCGATAAAATCACCACATCGGTCGATGCTGAAAATTCTCTTGTAACTCCAGGGCTTGTGGACCCGCATACTCACGCTGTTTTTCTTGGAACACGGGAGACCGAATTCGAGATGCGACTCAAAGGCAAAAGCTATATGGAAATCGCCAATACAGGCGGCGGAATTTTGAACACGGTGAAACAGGTTCGTAAAAGCGATGAAGATACTCTCGTGCAGAAATCACTTTTGCGATTCGAACAAATGCTGTCGAACGGTATTACCACGGTCGAGGTCAAAAGTGGATATGGCTTATCTGTCGAATCGGAATTAAAAATGCTGAATGTGATAAAAAAGTTACGGGAACTCGTTCCGCAGGATATTGTGCCGACCTTTCTCGGAGCACATGAAATCCCAGATGAATATCGCCCCGACCGAAAAAGCGAATATATCGATTCGATAATAAACGAGATGATACCGCAAGTTGCCAACGAAAGACTCGCTAAATTCTGCGATGTTTTCTGCGAGAAAGGTGTTTTCGATATCGAGGACACAGGTCGAATACTCACTGCTGCGAAAGAGAATGGATTGGGCTTGAAAATGCACGCCGATGAAATCGAACCTATGGGAGGGACCGAACTCGGTGTTTCGCTCGGTGCTCGCAGTGTCGACCATCTCGGTGCGATATCCGATTTCGGAATAGTTTTATTAGCACAATCTGAAACAGCAGCAGTGTTTTTGCCCGGCACTACATTTTTTCTCGGTCTCGAAAAATATGCTCCCGCAAGACAACTCATCGGTTCGGGCGCTATCGTGGCATTGGCTACCGATTTCAATCCGGGTTCATCGCCGACAACAAATCTGCCGATGATTATGTCTATCGCCTGCATGCAGATGAAATTGACACCCACCGAGGTTTGGGCCGCCGCAACAATCAATGCCGCTTATGCTATCGGACTCGAATTTATGGTCGGCAGCATAACGAAAGGAAAATATGCCGATATTGCTATATGGAATGCTGAAAATCATAAGCAAATTCCGTATTTTTATGGAGAGAAACTTGTGAAGATAGTAATCAAACGGGGAAAGGTTTTATGGCACAGTTGATTATGAGAAAATATTTATATATTTTAGTTCTAATTGCTATGGTATTTTTGGGTGGATGCTGGTATTCTTTCACAGATAAACCGTATCCGCAGATAGAATCTATCGGTGTTATACCATTGGAAAACCAAACTCCCGAATACGATGTAGCATCGATTGCGACAGATTATTTGACACAAAAGCTTTCATCGGGCAGCGCATATAATTTGTCCTCGCCCGATGGAGCCGATGGCGTTGTTTCCGGCAAAATAATTTCATATACTCGAAAAGTTAATACATACGATGAATCCGAAAATCCGGTGGATTACATAATTAAGGTCAAGGCATCATTGACTTTTATTCAGCGGATAGATAATAAAAAGTTATGGGAGACTACATTCGAGAGCTATGCAACTTTTCCCGCCGATGGCGATGAACTCGGTGCGAAAAACGATGCGATAAAGATGCTAACCGAGCGAATTTATGATAAGCTCAAAGGCGGATAAAACAGTGTAAAATGCAAAATTATCGATTAAAAAATGGAAGATGAACTCTATTAAATAATGGCAGTTTGGAATTTTGGATTTCATTCGACATTTAAAAGGAATGTAAAATGAAATATTTATATGGACCTGTGCCATCGAGAAGATTGGGGCGTTCACTTGGAATAGACCCATTCGAGAAAAAGACCTGCACGCACAATTGCATCTATTGTCAACTTGGAAATGGAGTTTCCGTGAGTGCGAATGAATTGGTCGAGCGTGTTTCTGTCGATTGTGTTAAAGATGAACTCCGTCGTTTTTTTGAATCGGATGGTGAATGCGATTTTGTAACATTTTCTGGAAGCGGCGAACCGACATTGTGGAAACATACCGGTGAAATCGTCGATTTTGTGCGAACTAATTTCCCATCGAAAAAAATCGCGGTAATCACCAATGGCACGATGCTCTGGCGAGAAGATGTCCGTGAGCAAATTCTCGGTGTCGATGTTATCGTGCCGACAATTTCTGCTGCCGATGAGGATACATATATTCGTCTTCATCGACCGAATCCCGATGCGAGCTTTGAACTTCAAATCCGCGGTGTCAAGGAGTTCGCAAGAATATTCGAGGGCGAAATATGGGCTGAGGTTATGCTCGTTGCAGATGTCAACGATTCGGAAGAACATATTTTGAAATTGCGTGAATTTCTGCGAATAATTTCGCCGACATATATCGATATAAACACACCTGTTCGTCCACCGAGTGAACGGTGGGTTCATCCACCCAATGAGGAAATTGTTCGGAAAATTTGCGTTATACTCGGTGAAAATTGCAGAATAGTGGGCAAATTTCAGTCTATTTCAAAAGAAGTTTTCGAGATTGCAAACCTCGCCACAAGAATTCTCGATATCCTTCGCCGCCGACCAGAAACTGCACAATCTATTGCGGAATCGCTTTCGACATCCATCGAAAATGTCGAGCAAGCGTGTTCGGCACTTGTGGCTAAAAGACTTGCGGTTAAAGTTTCCAATGATTTTTATGAAGCGAAAATTATGGATAATTATTAAAAAGTTCAAAATCGGTCGATTCCGCTCTCGATTTTTGGGTTGTCAGTCAATAAGAACATGCTTTTGTGTCTGATTCATTTGTTCATCATCATTATTTCCAGCGGATTTTCTTGTATCCTTGTGGATAAGTTCCTGCAATATCAGCAGGCAAATACCGATAGTTATCGCAGAATCGGCGATATTGAATGTAGGCCATCGAGTTGTGCCGATACCGAAATCTAAAAAATCGATTACTTTGCCGATTGTAAATCTATCCCACAAATTGCCTATCGCTCCACCGAACATTAGTGCGATTCCCGTCAAACCCAATTGTGAATGCTGTTTATTGAAAAACCACAATAAAAGAATTATCGAGGCGAGAAATGCCGCTGTAATATAGAAATAATTCCCACCAATTTTTGTTCCAAAAGCACCGCCGGGGTTTGTAACATATACAATATTGAAAAAACTTCCCAATACCGAAATCGATTGCCGATAATTTATCGAATGAATAACCAAATTTTTCGTCAATCTATCGAGAATTATTGTTCCGGCCGAAATAGAAACGAGTTTTAACCAAATGATTTTTTTCTCTGCATTCATACAATAAGTTTCTGTTTCTGATATTTTACAAAATACAAATGTAATCGATTTATAAAAATATCGCAATATCTTAATTTGCAAATCTTTTACTTGCATAAAATAAAATATATTCTATTTTTTTTGCTTAATCTAAAAATTAACAAGGAGGAAAATATGGATAAGCAGTATGTCTACTTCTTTTCAAAGGAACACACAGATGGTTCTTCGGAAATGAAGGATATTCTCGGCGGTAAGGGCGCTAATCTCGCTGAGATGAGCAGAATAGGTCTTCCAGTGCCGCCCGGGTTCACTATTTCCACTGAAGTGTGTGAATATTATTCCGCACACGATAATAATTATCCACCCGAACTCGAAGAACAAGTTAGAGATGCGGTGGAAAAACTTGAAAAAATTCGTGAGCGAAAACTCGAGGATGCTCGAAAACCATTGCTCGTTTCGGTTCGTTCAGGCGCCGCTGTATCTATGCCGGGCATGATGGATACTGTGCTAAATCTCGGACTCAACGATGAAACCGTGCTCGGTCTCGCAAACGAAACTAATAATCCGAGATTCGCATGGGATGCTTATCGCCGTTTTATCCAGATGTTCGGCGATGTAGTTCTTGAAATCCCACACGAAAAATTTGAACATGCACTCGAAACGGTTAAGCGTGAATTCGGAGAGAAAAAAGGCATCGAAAATGTCGAAAGTCTTAAGCAAGAACAATTAAATAAAGTTGTTCCCGATACTGCACTCGGTGTCGAAGAACTTCAGAAATTGGTAAAACGATATAAAGTGATTTACGAAGAGCATGATAAGAAATTTCCGCAGGATGTTCACGAACAGCTTTGGATGTCGATAAGTGCGGTTTTCGGCTCGTGGAATAATGAGCGGGCTATCAAATATCGACAAATCAATGAAATCAAGGGTCTTCTTGGAACGGCTGTCAATGTTCAATCGATGGTGTTCGGCAATATGGGCAACGACTCGGGCACGGGTGTCGGTTTCACAAGAAATCCATCGACCGGCGAAAATAAACTATATGGCGAATATCTGCTCGATGCACAGGGCGAGGATGTTGTCGCCGGGATTCGCACACCGCAGCCGGTAGATAAATTAAGTGAAGAGATGCCCGAAATTCACAGTGAATTGCTTAAGGTGAAAGGGATTCTCGAGGAACATTATAAGGATGTGCAAGATTTTGAATTCACAATCGAGCGCGCGAAACTATTGATGCTTCAAACAAGAACTGGGAAACGAACTGCTCAGGCAGCGGTTAAAATAGCGGTCGATATGGTCAAAGAAGGTTTTATCGATAAAAAAACCGCTGTTATGCGAGTTCAACCGAAGCAGCTCGAACAGCTTCTTCATCCGACATTCGACTCTGCAGAGGAAAATAAAGTCGATGCACTCGCCAAGGGTCTGCCAGCTTCACCCGGTGCAGGAACAGGCAAAGTTGTATTCGATGCCGATACCGCAGAGGAATGGGCAAAAAATGACGAAAAAGTTATTCTCGTTAGAATCGAAACATCCCCGGAAGACATCGGTGGAATGGCAATCGCTCAGGGTATTTTGACAGCTCGCGGTGGGATGACATCACACGCAGCGGTTGTAGCGAGAGGAATGGGAATTCCATGTGTTGCAGGTGCAGGCGACATCGTTGTCGATTATGCAAAAAAGCAGTTTATGGTCGGCGACACGATTGTAAAAGAGGGCGATTGGCTCTCTATCAATGGTGCAAGAGGCACGGTTTATGTAGGCAAATTGCCGACTACCGAACCTGAACTTGCGGGAGATTTCGGCACAATTATGGAATGGGCTGACGGTTTCAGAAAAATAGGCGTGCAAACGAATGCCGATACACCCAAAGATACCGCTGTCGCAGTTCGATTCGGTGCCGAGGGAATCGGTCTTTGCAGAACCGAGCATATGTTTTTCGAGGGCAATAGAATCGTCTCGTTCAGAAGAATGATTCTTGTCGCAGATGAGGTTAAAAATTTGCGTGAACAGCTTCGAACGGAAAATAATCCCGATAAACGAATGGCAATAGAATTGAAATTGAAAGAGCCGCTCGAGCAATATAATCGGGCTATCGATGAACTTTTGCCGCTTCAACGGGATGATTTTTCCGGAATATTCAGAGAACTTAAGGGTCGTCCCGCAACGATTCGACTTTTGGACCCACCACTTCACGAATTTTTGCCACACGATGATAAGGGTCAGCAGGAAATGGCAGAGGCAATGAATGTTTCTGTAGAAAAAATCAAGCGCACGGTCGAGTCGCTTCACGAATTCAATCCTATGCTGGGTCATCGCGGATGTCGGCTCGGTTTGACTTATCCCGAAGTCTCCGATATGCAGGTCAGAGCGATAATCGAGGCAGCGATATTGGTTAAAAAAGAAGGGATGCAGGTTCATCCGGAAATTATGATTCCGCTCGTGGGACATTGGAAAGAACTCGCTATCGCTCGTGAACGAGCCGAGAAAGTAATCGCAAAGGTTTTCGAGGAGACAGGCACAAAAATCGATTATCATATCGGCACGATGATTGAAATTCCGAGAGCTGCTGTTACCGCCGATGAAGTAGCGAAATATGCCGATTTCTTCTCGTTCGGCACGAATGACCTGACGCAAATGGGCGCAGGTTTCTCCCGCGACGATGCAGGCAAATTTCTTCCCGACTATGTGAAAATGGGCATTTACGAGCACGACCCATTTCAGGTTCTCGACCAAAGCGGTATCGGCAGACTGATGAAAATCACTGTCAAGTATGGTCGCAAAGCAAATCCTGCTCTTAAACTCGGTATCTGCGGCGAACACGGCGGTGAACCATCATCGGTGATGTTCTGCCACCGCATCGGGCTGGATTATGTTAGTTGTTCACCTTATCGAGTTCCAATCGCTCGTTTTGCAGCTGCTCACGCAGCAATTCTTTTCGGCGAACCCGGTCTCGAAATTAAAGAAGGCGAACTTTTTTAGTTTAATATTTTTATGAGGGAAACCCTTCTTGAAAGAAGGGATTTCCCTCATCCTAAATCCTTCTCCCACTTGTTGGGAGAAGGTGTCCCGACTGGTCGGGACGGACGAGGGAACCTGCGGTTATTCTTGAGCCCTTCGGCTCTTCTTAGGGGCGAATTTTCTTGTTGATGGAATCAGCAATTCATTGTCGCCCAAAAGTTTCAAAAGTTATTTTGCTCGAGCGGGTTTCACGGAAACCCCCTGAAACCTTGCTGTCACTCGGTTTCTGTCCCCCTTAATAAGGGGGACAGCGAGCGAAACGAGCAGGGGGTTGAAATATTATTTTGCTCGAGCAGGTGCAACAGGGAATTTCACTCTGGCGAAAGGTCCCGACTGGTTGGGACGGACGAGGGAACCTGCGGTTCTTCTTGATTGGTTGATAAGTTATTTGATTAATCGGGTGCAACAATGAATGACAACTCGGTTGTCAGAAAAGTTGCACAAAGAAAACACCCGAAGGGGTGGATTTCCCTCATCCTAAATCCTTCTCATAGTGAATGGGAGAAGGACTTTAAGGAAATGCTCGGCATCTGTTCCTTCTCCCACTTGTTGGGAGAAGCTGTCCCGACTGGTCGGGACGGATGAGGGAACCTGCGGTTCTTTTCAATTTGTTGCTAATTTATTTTATTGAGCAGGCGTTGCAGGGAATTGTCGATTCTATCGACAAGGAACGCAACGCAATAAAAACACCCGAAGGGGTGTGGAAATTATGAAGAGAAATGAGAAAATTTTCCTGTGGGCGATTATTTTACTCGCATTATTCCTGCGAATTTACAGAGTGCAATTCGGTTTGCCTTGGGTTTATTGGGTCGATGAGGATATTTGCACGAGATATGGTGTTTATATCGCTCTCAATGGCACATTGAACCCGTTCACATTCGGTTATCCATCGATGATTTTCTATCTTTCAGCTATTTTAGGCACAATTTCGTGGGCAATTACAAATATTTTCGGTGGAAATATCGACTGGCACACATTTTGGCTTTCATATTTCGGAGATGCTACAATTCTCGCTCTCACAGGAAGATTTTTTCAGGCAGTTATTGGAACGATAACGGTTTTTATCACATATAAAATCGGTGCGATGTTCGATAAAAGGGTCGGGTTCATTTCTGCGATAACGATGGCTCTTTCACCGCTTGCGATTATCGAATCACACAGGTTTGCCGCCGATGGTATTATGACATTTTTTTGCGCGCTGACGGTTCTTTTCACTATGAAATATCATTTTAAGGATGAGACAAAAAATTGGGTGCTTGCCGCAATCTTTGCAGGATTTGCCGCAGGAACAAAATATCTCGGCGGAATTGCAATAGTTTCGCTTTGGATGGTGGAATTATTCCGACAGAAAAGTTTTAGAAAATTTCTGAAATCGAAAGTGCTATGGCTATCGATTCTAATTTCGCTCGGTGCATTTTTTATAACCACACCATACTTGTTGATAAATCCGAAGGAAATGATATTGGATTTAGGCAGAGATACAGTTCATATGTTCGGCGGGCATCTCGGGTTCGAGCATAGTGCACCGGCATTCATTCAGAATATTCTGCATTTCGGATATGCACTCGGTATCGCAGGTCTTTTAGCGGCGGTTCTCGGCTCGATAATACTGTTCCGTAAGAATAAAAAATTATTCTACATACTCGTCTCATTCCCGCTAATACATTATTTGCTGACAGCACTG
Source organism: bacterium (assembly GCA_021162205.1). GTDB lineage: Bacteria > UBP14 > UBA6098 > B30-G16 > B30-G16 > JAGGZE01. The sequence goes on along the minus strand of JAGGZE010000005.1, from coordinate 847 downwards.
TGGCAGGTATCTTATGCGAGATATATGTTCATCGCTCTGCCACCTCTCGCTGTATTATCGAGCTTTGGACTAATAGAAATACTTCGACGATGGAAAATTTTGGGAATAATTCTAATCGTGCTTGCATTCGGTGAACTTTCCATACACGCCTTGCTAATCGAACGATACCTGTCGCTTCCGAATTCGCTCGATATTGCTCGCAAGTGGATAATGGAAAATGTCCCCGAGGATGAGACAATCGGCACGATGCTCGGCAACAGACTGTTCGCAGGCAGCGATGAGCAGATTCGCTCGCTATTGCAGAAAGCGAGAGCAGGCAGCAGCATCGACACGCTATATTACAAAGGTGTTCTATATTATACTCCCGCTCGATATAAGCGTCCGCTCTTTAATTTACCGATGGTCGGAAGACAAACAGGTCTAATGGATAAACTGAAATCGTTCGGCTCGAAAATTATCGGATATAAACGCAAAGGTGAACCGGCTAAAATGAATCCGGGCGAATTGCTTGCAGAAAACGATGTGCATTATTATGTCGCATCTGCGGTGTATTACCAACGTTATCGAAATGCGAGGGACATATATCCGTTGCAGAATGAATTTTACGATAATGTTCTGAATCCGCAAAATATTCTCGCATCGTTCGGTGGGGAATATAAACTGAATTTCAGAGAAGTTCCATCGATGAGTTATATGTTTCGCACAAAAACGAACGGGATTAAAACGGTTATTTGCAGGTTGAACAGGTTTAACCTGTCTTTTGTGCGTTGCTTTCCTTGTCAATAGAATCGACAATTCCCTGCAACGCCAGCGTTATCAAAATATTTACCAGTTGAGACGGCCTAAG
>JAGGZE010000137.1 GCA_021162205.1 bacterium | reverse complement strand
GATAAAAATGATGAAATATGTTCACCCCCTAAATTCGCTCCACTGCGCTGCATGAATTTTGTCCCCCTTATTAAGGGGGACAGCGAGCGAAACGAGCAGGGGGTTGAAATGTTATTTTGATTGAGCAGGCGTTGCAGGGAATTGTTCCGCTTTTGTGGAACAAGGAACGCAACGCACAAAAAACACCCGAAGGGGTGGTGATTTGTGACCGAGAAAAATAATAGAAGGAAACATCGACGAATACCGATTGCGGAGAAAATATTTATCGGCTATTTGATAGCGATACTGCTTATGTTGTTCTCCAATTTTTATATTCTTCATCGAATGAGCAAACTTCGCGAGATGGGTGAACAAATCGGGGAATCGCTGAATTTTATCGCATCTGAAAGAGAAATTTCGCATTTTGTCGATGATTTGCGAAAATATTATCTTGCATATATTAACGCATATCAGCAGAAACATCGAGACAAAATGACACAGGATTTTATCGAACGAGCTTCCCAGAAACTTAAGGATAAAATTGCCGAAATTCGCTCGATGGAGAGTTTTTTAAACTTTCCTGATGATTCGCTATTGAAAAGTATAAATTCGTATCTCGATTCGCTCGAAACCGCTATTAGTCCGCCGAATAAGGAGATGTGGGATAATTCTGAGAAAAATCTCACGCTTGTAATCGAGCGCTCGCTTGTTTCAGCTCAAAAACGGACGCAGGATTTGCTAGCTAATTCGGGGCAAATAACCGAGGATGCCACTACATATGGGATATTGATTTCGGTTGTTATGCTTTTGATTTCTGCGGGATTGGCTATAATAATCGCTCGGAAAATTTCTCAACCGATAGCACATCTTCGTCAGGCCACGCATTATGCGCGACTCGGCAAATACAATATTCAGGTGAATTTCGAGTCTCACGATGAAATAGCAGATTTGACATCGGATTTTAATGCTATGCTTCGTGCACTCGGCAAACTCGATAAGATGAAGGCAATATTTTTATCGAGTATCACTCACGATTTGAAATCGCCATTGTATCGAGTTAAACTCGGTGCTGAAAATCTCGGCGATGGTATATATGGCAAACTCAACGACAGCCAGCGAAAAGCTGTGGAGCAAGTTCTCAACGATGTAGATACACTCTCGAAATTGATATACGATATTTTGGATTTGCAGAAACTCGAGGGCGGTAAGTTCGAGCTTCATCTCGAGGAAGTTGAAATGGAGCCATTTATTCGCGAGGCAGTGAAAAAGCATGCGATAAGTTTTGCGAATAAGGGTGTCGGGCTTGCAATTCGGATGGATATTGATAAAACAGTGATAAAAATCGACTGCAAACAAATCGAGCGGGTTTTTGAAAATCTACTATCGAATGCTTTGAAATTCACATCCAAAGGCGGCAAAGTTGTTGTGGTTACGAATAAAAAGAATAAATTCGTTCATTTTGCTATTACCGACAATGGACCGGGTATGACCGAGGATGAAACCAAGCATATTTTCGATAAATTTTATAGAGCGAGCAGCGGGAAAAATGTATCGGGAACTGGACTCGGTTTAGCGATTGCCAAACAGATAATCGAGGCGCATAAGGGAAGAATTTGGGTGGAAAGTCAGCAGGAAATCGGTTCCACATTTCATTTCACTTTGCCGATGATGAAAAAAATCGAAAAGAAAAAATAGTAAAAAATGAATTTTTAATTCGATTTTTATTATTTTATTGTTGATTATTCGATAAATAATTATTTTCGATATGAATTTAATCGAGTATTAAGGAGATAAAATGCTCTGGTTGTCTGTCGGTCTGGGAATTATTCTCAGTATGCTTTTCGCCGAATGGCTCGGTTTGACTGCTGGCGGTATAGTCGTGCCGGGATATATCGCTCTTTTCTGGGACAAGCCAATGCAAATCGTGGGAACTGTGCTGGCAGCATTTTTAGCACTCGCATTTTTAAAACTTATTTCGCAAAGAACATTTATATATGGCAGAAGAAGACTTGTCCTAACGATTCTGCTCGGTTTCATTTTCGGTTCACTTTTGAGATTGATAGCGGAAAAAACAATTCCAGCGAGTTGGCTCAGTTTCGACCCCATCGGTTATGTTATACCCGGTCTTTTAGCATACTGGATGGAAAAACAGGGAATTGTCGAAACGATATGTGGACTTGTGATAGCGAGTGTCATCGTGCGGATGGCAATTATTTTAATAAATGGCGGAGCACCGATAGATATAGTTTGGTTCTAATATAATTTGCAATTATCGAGGAGAATAAATGTTTTGGCGTTCCACAAGAATCGGTAAGGGTTCACTTATAGTTTTAGCAGTTATCGGTTTGCTAACTATCGGTGTAATCGAATTTTCGCTGCATAAGGTTAAACAACCTTGGTTCGAACAGAAACTTGCCGCTGCTCGCTTGACTCAAGATGCTGATAATGTGATAAAATATGCTGTCGAGGGCAAACATATCGTTATAGATAACATATCCGACCCGAACGAAACAGGACTTATCGGTGAACAGTTCACATTGATTACGACCGACCAAGGAGACCTCGATGCCAAATTGACCACGACAAATCCCAACTGGGCTGGCATGATTGTGCATTTTCTCAAACGAGCGAAAGTTAAACGAGACGATTATGTCGCTGTCGGATGGACAGGTTCTATGCCGGCGATGAATATCGCAGTGCTTTCCGCAATCGAGACAATCGGTGCAAAACCTGTGATTATCACATCTATCGGAGCATCTATGTGGGGAGCGAACAATCCCGATTTTAGCTGGCTCGATATGGAAAAGTTGCTTTACGATAAAGGAATTTTTCACAATCGAAGTGCTGCGGCATCGCTCGGCGGAAGAAGCGATAGAGGCGGGAATTTATCCCCTAAGGGCAGAGAACTTTGCAGAGAAATCGCAAAAAGAAATAGTGTTCCGCTTATCGAGAAACAAACTCTCGATGAGTCTATCGAAAAGCGAATGCGAATTTATAGAAAAGAACTTCCCAAAGGTAAAAAATACAAAGCTTACATCAATGTCGGCGGAGGAGTTTCATCGGTAGGTTCGGCTCATAGCATAGGCATTGTCAAACCTGGATTGATAAAGACATTCCCGAAAATCAATTATCCATTGCGCGGAACGATGATTCTATTCGGTCTTAAGGGAATTCCTGTAATAGACATAACAAATATAAAAAAGCTTGCCACTCGATACGGACTTCCAATCTCGCCTCAACCGATACCCGAACCACCATCCAGCGATGTGTTTTACAGAGACCATTACAGGACAGGACTTGTTGCATTGATTCTTTTTATCTATTCGATTTTGACATTCGCACTCATCCGATTCGATTTGAAAAAATTCTTTGCGAAAAGAAAGTGAAAAAGTAAAAAAAGTTCTTGACAATGCCCCCCCACATAGTCTTATGATTATGTTTGCATTATTTAAACTAAACAGAAGGATGTAAAGTAATGCGAGCAAAAAAATTAGCGATGCTGGGTTCTTTGACAGCACTGTTTGTCATCATCGTTTTTGTGGCATCGTGTCAGATTATGCCGAGCGGACCGGACGAGAGCGAAAATGTGTCTATCGAGCCGAATACTCCGCTTTTTGCCGATGACGGAATCACATTCACTCCTCACGACCACACATTGATAATAAAGGCAATCGGCGACAATATGCTCGGCGATTACGGTGTGATTGCTCATCTCGAGAACAGGGATAATTTTACTGGAAGCGATGTTCTGCGTGCTGCACTCGAGGTCGAATCTATTCCAGATTCGGTCAAGAAAAAGATACAGGTGGTTCTGAAATATGCGCCGGCACTCGAGCAAGCGGAGAAAGAAATTCCAGCGGATTTGCAGGCGAGACTCGATGAGATAAAGTCGAAACTCGAGCAGGCGACTTCTCCCGAAGATGTGATTGTTATTTTGCGTGAGTTGAAAGAATCTGGCAAGTATGATGATATTAAGGGAATCGATAAGGCATTCGAGTTCGGGATGGCGATAGTTCAGGATGGCATGGGTTCTATATATTCGGCGGATTACGATGCCGGCTATGCGCATATTTGCCAAAACGAGAACAACAACGGCGACGGCGGGGATGGGCTGCCAGAACCCGATACAAGCGGACAGGATAGCACGGGACATAATGAACCAGACACAACACACTGTATAGATATTACCGAACTTGCATTTACAGATGCTGCGGGCGCTGCACTCGGCTGTGTATTAACTGTAGTTGAATCGATTATTAGTGGCGGTGCAGCAGTTGTTTCAATAGGATTAAATATTTTCGGCGGAGCTGGTGGTGGGTCCGCAACTAATTTAATAAATCAATATATACATCGCAATGATGAT
>JAGGZE010000132.1 GCA_021162205.1 bacterium | reverse complement strand
TTATCGATGTTCGATTCGTTTTTAAAATATTTAATTAAAAAATTTATTTCCAAATAACTCATTAAGTAATATCTTTAAAAATCTAAAATTCAGTCAAAGGAGTTTGAAAATGAGTAGTATTAAGGAAAAACTCGATAAGTTCATCGAAAACGGTTTTTCATCGATAAACCTTCATTTCACAGACATTTTCGGTGGATTTCATACATTGAGTATTCCACTGACCGAACTAACAGTCGATGAATTAACCGCAGGTGTTCCATTTGATAGTTCGAGTGTCCCCGGATTCGGTCATATCGAAAATGGCGATATGATATTGAAGCCCGATATGGATACGGTATTTCCTTATTCGTTGACCGAGGATGAAAATATAATCGGGATTATTTGCAATGTCATCGAACCCGATACAGAAAAATCACTTACGACCTCTCCGAGAACTATTCTCGCGCAAACCGAACTATTGATTCAAAAAGAATTGAATGCACAATCATTATGGTTGCCAGAGCCCGAATTCTATTTATTCGACGATGTTTCCTGTTTCTACAATGACCTTACAGCAATGTATAAGTTCCAATTTACCGAGGTGATAAACGATGACGACCTTTCATTGAAAAATTCAAAAATCGGTAAAAATTGTGGTTATCATTCATCGTATCCCGCAGACAAGGGATATATTTTCAGGAGAGCATTAACGAGTATATTGAATGAGTTGGGAATAAATGTCCGCTATCATCATCACGAGGTTGGCGCCGCACAAAACGAAATCGAACTTCTTCCCGAAACATCGGTGAAAACAGCGGATAATCTCGTGATATTCAAATATTTTGCAAAAATTATAGCGAACAATTTCGACCTCGCTATAACATTTATGCCAAAACCATTATTCGATTTCCCCGGCAGCGGACTTCATTTTCATCAATGGCTGTCGAAAAATGGAAAATCGCTTTTCTGGGCTCAAAATGGAAAATATATCCATCTATCGACGCTCGCTTCGAATTATATTGCAGGATTGCTCTATCACGCACCGGCATTAGCAGCATTGACAAATCCATCGACTAATTCATTCAAGCGACTCGTTCCCGGATTCGAGGCACCGACTAAATTATTTTTCGGACTCGGCAATCGTTCGGCATCGGTGAGAATCCCTAAATATGTCGATAATAGCGCGGAAAAGTGTATCGAATATCGTCCGCCGGATTTCACCTGTAATCCATATCTCGCAATGGCTGGAATGCTGTTGGCTGGACTCGATGGTATTCGCAAAAAACTCGACCCGCAAAAACTCGGTTTCGGTCCATTCGACGACGATATTACGATGTGGGATAGCGAGCGAAAGAATCGATTGAAAAGTCTTCCAGATTCGCTGTCCGATGCCGCCAATGCACTTCTCGGAGACTGTGAATTTTTAACCGTCGATGGAATATTAACCGAGAATATAATTAAAGCTTATGCAGAACATCTTATCGACGACGAACTCGAAATGAAAGAGCGAATTACACCATTCGAAATAGCAAAATATTTTGGAGTTTGAAATGGTGCGGCTAGCGGTTTATGAATTCCGAAATCCCTTGTTCAAACAGCGTGTTCTTGACAACATATTCCCGAAAATCATACACCATTATGGTGTTTTCATCGTATTATTTTCCTGATTGCAGAGCAATCAGGAAAACAACGCACTAAAAACAGGCGAATGCCTGCGGCTTTATTGAGGGCAACCCTTCTTGAAAGAAGGGCTTTCCCTCAAACTCCTTTCCTAATAACTTTAGTATTTCTAACGACCAAAGTTCGTTAGAAAATATTAAAAGTTTTCTGGAGAACCTTCGGCTCTTTTTATCGTGCAACTTTTTTCTTAATCCCGATAAAATCGGGGTTTTTCACCGGAGCGAAATTCCCTGTTGCACCAGAAATTTTGATATAGTTATTTTGATTGAGAAGGCGTTGCAAAGGAATGTCCCGACTTGTCGGGACAGGGACGCAACGCACTAAAAACACCCGAACGGGTGCTCGAATTATTTCATTTGTTTTATTATCTAAATATGATATAATTTTAATTGGAATATACAGGAGGTTATTAAATGTTTAAGAAACTATTTTTACTGTTTTTGATAGTGTTTAGTATTTCATCGGTTTTCGCATATCTGCCTGGGCAACCGACAGGCGATATGCCATCGCTATTATCGAAAACATCGTCCCGCACAATCGATGGATTCCATTGCATTTACGATGAAACCCGCGATGTTATGCGGTATGCTTTCCCGGATGAACCGATTTATTTTTCGACCGAGCCACAGCAAATGACGAATGATGCACTCGATTTCGTGGATTCGCATCCGCAGATATTCGGCACGAACCGCAATGAACTTCGACCAAGTGCTCCGAACCATCGCATCGGCAGATATTGGCTGAATTTTATGCAAATTCATCGTGGAATTCCGGTGTGCGATGGAATGGTATATTTCAGGATATTCGGCGATGGCAGAGTTTGGGGAGTCGGCAGTAGAGCTATTATGAAATTCGAACCGAACGATGCGAACGCAAGGATTTCAACGGATGATGCAAGAGCTTATGCTATCGAATACATTCGCGAAAATGTCGATAATGGTGTTGCGAAAAATGTCGATAATCGCGATGAACTCGTTTGGCTGCCGAACGATGGTATCGGGAAATTATGCTGGCAGGTCTTTGTCGATGGCACACATCCGAATAGATACGAGGTTTATGTCGATGCCATAAACGGCAGAATTTTGGGTTGGACAAATCTCGTGAATTATTACGATGTCTCTGGAAATGTGCAAATAAATTATCTGCCAGATTTTTTCGACGACCCATTCGAGAGCGCGGGATTCAAAAATGGTAGAATATCTTTGAATTTCGTTCAATCCACATACACCGATACGACCGGCTATTATTACATCGATGCGTGGGTTGGCGGAACATATCAGCCGATAAAAAGTCTGCTAACGGGACTTTATACCGATGTGCGACTTATGAGTGGCGGCAGCGATGCCAGTTTCACCGACTATATTATCCCGCCTGCAACTTATAACTGGCTTTGGAATACCGATTACGCTCAAAATGATGAACTGAATTTATACTATCATACAAATTTTATCCACGATTGGTATAAAATAATCGACCCCGATATGACGGGCTTGGATTATCCTGTTCCAGCGAGAGCGAGAATCCCTGATATGCCCGAAAATGCCTATTGGGATGGATATGGAATCAATTTTGGAGCAGGTGGCACATACACGCGGAATTTCGCACTGTTCTCGAATGTAATCTATCACGAATACACTCACGGTGTTACTGGATGGATTTATACGGGAATCCATATGCCATATTCTGGCGAACCCGGTGCAATCAACGAAGCATTCTCGGATTTTATCCCCTGTTCGATTACAGATTATCCGTATGCGGGCTGGCGAGTTTCCCGCGACGATTCATATTTTCGCACACTCGAAAACGACCTCGTCTATCCCGACGATTTAATAGGCGAGGTTCACGCCGACAGCAGAATGATTAGCGGTTCATTCTGGGATATTCGAGCGGGAGTATATCCTACTCGAACGGGCTGGGCGGACACGCTCATTCATTTCACGAGATATTCAGGTGCGATTATGTTTAACGATTTCGCCGAAGAATGTTTTTTCACCGCCGATGACGATGGCGATATATCCAATGGCTGCCCGAATCTTGTGCTTATTGCAAATTCGTTCGCAAAACACGGATTGGGACCAGGATACTATCCATCGTTGCAGGTGCAGCTCGATTCGATTATAGACCTCGATGATGGCGACAATTTCCCTAGTGCAGGAAACCGATTTCAAGTTTATTTAACTATAAATTTTCACAATGATTTTCCATATCCCACAGTCGAGGATTTGTATTCTATCGGGCAGTTCGACGATGAACAAATCGAACCGATTACTGCTTATGAATCGCTCGGTGATTTACCGAATGGCGGACAAGTTCAAACTGTATTTACATATCGGGTCGATAACGATGCTCTACCACATTATTCATCGATAAATGTGTTGGCGGGAACTCCCGATATTGCACTTCACCAAATCGGCGAAATCGAAATTCCTATAGGTTCACCGCAGATACTTTTAGTGAACAATTCTAACAATGAGGATTATGCAGATTACTTCAAAAATGCACTTCACGATATTCCGATTGTCTATGATTATATGAATGCGACCGATTCGATGCCGACCGACGATGAAATGTCTCGATTCTTTGCGGTTTGCTGGTTCACGGGGGATTCTGCAAATTCGATATCAGAGCAAAATATTATAGCGATTGGAAACTATCTCGACGATGGCGGGAAAATCGTTCTAACAGGGCAGGATGGTTTCGATGGTGTCGAATATCATGATTTTCTCGATAATTATTTTGGCGCGCAAATGGAAAACGACAGCGTTTTTTCGACGATTGTCCGAGGAATCGATGGCGATACACTCGGCGATGGTTTCGATATGATGATTACAAGCGCTGCGGGAGCAAGTAATCAACATTCGTCATCGACTCTTTCACCCACCGATGGTATTTCATTCGCATATTATCCAATCGCCGATAATCCGGTCGCTGCGGTTAGATACGATAACGGAATTTTCAAAAGTGTTATTTTAGGTTTTGGAATGGAAGCTATTGGTGTATCGGCTGGGATGAACATAAATATTCGTTCCGCATTGATAAAAATTTTGAATTGGTTCGGAACACAAATATATTCGGATATTCCCGAGAAAAATAATCGAAAACCCGATGAAATAAATATTTCGGCATATCCAAATCCATTCAATTCATCGTGCAAAATCACAATTGAACAAGGGGTTGTCCCGACCGGTCGGGATTCACCCGCGATGGTGGAAATCTACGATATAATGGGAAATGTTGTAGGAGCGAACGCCGTTCGCCCAATAGATGAAGGGCGTATGCTATACGCCCATTCAAATTGCGCATTCATCTGGACACCAGATAAAACGAACGCATCGGGGCTCTATTTCGTGCGAGTATCTATAGGAGAGCAAACGATTACTCGAAAAATCATTTATCTGAAATAAAAGTCATTGCCTTACTCCCACTCGATTGTGGCAGGCGGTTTGCTCGTAATATCATAGACTACGCGGTTGATGCCAGAAACCTCATTGACGATTCTTGCGGAGATTTTCGCTAGAATTTCATCGGGAATTCTCGACCAATTAGCAGTCATACCATCGGCGGAATCGACCGAGCGCAATACAATTGTATTCTCATAGGTTCGCTCATCGCCCATAACACCGACACTTTGCACAGGCAATAATACCGCGAATGCCTGCCATACCTTATTATACCAACCGCTCTTTTTTAATTCGTCGATAAAAATGAAATCGGCATCCTGCAAAATTTTCAGTTTATCACTCGTGATTTCGCCAAGAATCCGCACTGCAAGCCCCGGTCCTGGAAATGGATGCCGCCAGAGCATATCATCGGGGATTCCAAAACCTGTGCCGAGTTCACGCACCTCATCCTTAAAAAATTCCCGCAGCGGTTCGATTAGTTTGAAACCCAGTTTTTCAGGCAGACCACCGACATTATGATGACTTTTGATTGTCGCCGATGGTCCCCCGAACGAAACCGACTCGATGACATCGGGATATAGTGTGCCTTGCGCGAGCCATCGAGCATTTTTAATGTTGCGTGCTTCGCTCTCGAAAATCTCGATGAAAGTATGCCCGATGATTTTCCGCTTCTGTTCGGGATTCGAGACATTTTGCAATTTTTTTAGAAAAATTTCTCCAGCATCGACAAAGTGCAAATCGAAACCGAACAACTTGCGGAATTTCGCTCGGACACCATCTGATTCGTTTTTGCGAAGTAATCCATTATCGACAAAAATCGGCACGAGACGATGGCCGACCGATTCGACAAGCATTTTCGCAACGACTGTGGAATCGACTCCGCCGGAATATCCCAGAACAACTCGCTCATCATCGGCGACAAGCTCGTGTATTTCATCTATTTTCTTCCGGGCATAATCGCTGATTGTCCAATCGTCTTTGCAGCCGCAGATATTTCGGACAAAATTTCGCAATATCTGTGTTCCATATTCGGTGTGCCGAACCTCTGGATGAAATTGCGTCGCATAGATATTCTTCGACAAATTCGCCATTGCGGCAATCGGTAGACTATCCGTGTGAGCGAGTTTCACAAATCCATCGGGCAAAACCTCGATATTATCGCCATGGCTCATCCAAACACTCGAATTATCGGGAATACTTTTTAGCATATCGCCGGGATTGTCGATTGAAATTTTGGCAGGACCGTATTCCCGACGCTTCGATTTTGCAAGTGAACCGCCGAACTTTTTCGCGATTAACTGCATTCCATAGCAAATTCCAAGCACAGGAACATCGAGTTCGAATACTTTTATATCGATATCGGGAGAATCGGGTTCGAGAACCGATGCAGGTCCACCCGATAAAATTATCCCGCGAACCGAATCATCGGAAAAATTATCGACTTTACTATTGCAGGGAACAAGTTCAGAAAACACACCGATTTCGCGTATCCGCCGTGCTATCAACTGCGAATACTGCGAACCAAAATCGATTACTATAATTTTTTCGTTATAAATCATAATTAGAAAGTTTTTAACTCATATTATGAACCGAGTATGTCCACCCTTGAAAGTTTATAATATACTCTCGTAAATCGGTCAATCTCGCTTGAATAAAATAAAGCAATTCTTGAAATCACAAGCGAATTTCTGCATCGATTATATGTGAATCGCACGCCTTATCGCAGCGAGAGCGGATTCCTGCACAATCTCCGACAAAGTAGGATGAGCGAAAATCGTCCCCGCCACATCGTCGATTTTTATCTTATGCTGAATGATGAACCCACCTAATCCGAGCAATTCCGATGCAGTCTTACCGACAGCGTGAAAACCGATAATTGTGCCATCGAGAACGGCGATTGTCTTGATGAAACCGATAGGTTCGCCCTCGGCTTGCGCCCGCCCCGATGCGATATATGGAAATTTCCCGATTTTTATATTATCGCCGAATTTCTCGCGAGCTTGTTTCTCGGTATATCCCGCTGCACCGACCTCGAGTGCTGTGAATATCGCCGCAGGAATCAAATCTATGTCCAATTCCGATTCGATACCCATAATATGTTCGACTGCGATAATGCCCTCGCGAGTCGCCTTGTGTTCGAGATACGGTTCGCCTGTGATATCGCCGACCGCATATACATTATCGCTTGCAGTCTGCCGATATTTATTAACTGGAATGCGGTTTTGCTCGATTGTCAGACCGATATTCTCGGCGCCTTTCGGCAGATTCACTTTTCTACCCGTTGCGACTATTATTTCTTCAGCCCCGACAGTCGAACCATCGGCGATTTCGAGAATCACACCCGATTTACTTCGGTGAGCCGATACCGCCTTTTGCGATGTCATTATTTTCACGCCCTCGCCGATAAGCGCTCTATCGACAGCGGCAGCGACCTCGACATCCTGCAACGGCAATATTCTCGGCAGAAGTTCGACAATCGTAACATCCGAACCGAATGTGCGGAATATGTGCGCGAACTCGACACCGATAACTCCACCACCGAGTATGAGCAACGATTTGGGGAGTCTTTCTGCGGCGAGTGCCTCGACATTATCCCAAGGCGCAATCCCTACGAGTTCCTCGACAGGCGGAATACCCGGCGATGAACCTGTTGCGAGAATGATTTTATCGAACTCGTATTTTTCAGCACCTTTTGTTCCCTCGACTAAAATTTCATTCGAGGATAAAATTTGCGCCTCGCCTCGAACAAGCACGATTTTATTTTTCTTGAATAGAAACTCGATACCACGCACAAGCCGAGCGACAACACCATTTTTGAAATTCTGCACCATTCGCCAATCGGGAGATATTTCGCCTGTCCACATCTTTTTCGATACACCCCATTTGAAATCGAGCATTTTGTGAGCCACCGAATAAAGTGCCTTCGTTGGGATACAACCATAGTTCGTGCAAGTGCCGCCGAGTTTATCTTTCTCGAATACGGTAACCTCTGCACCGAGTTGCGCCGCACGAATCGCAGCGACATATCCACCAGAACCTCCACCAATTATTCCAATTCGCATATCAATCCTTTCTCACAGGCTTCGCCTGTTCTCTTCGCATTGCTTTCCTCCCGACAAAGTCGGGATTCCATGCAATGCCTGATTATTCAAATAACATTTCACCATTTAAAAAGAACCGAAGGTTCCACCCCTTCGGCAGGCGTTCGCCTGCACCCCTTCGGGTGTTTTCTTTGTGCAACTTTCCTTCAGACAAAGTCTGAATTCCTTGTTGCACCCGCTCGAGCAAAATTTCTCGGCGACAATGAATGACAACTCGGTTGTCAGAAAAGTCGCCCCTAAAAAGAACCGCAGGTTCTTCAGAAAAGTTTGAATATTTTCTAACGATTTCCAATCGTTAGAAATACTAAAGTTTTCTTGAAAGGGTCTGGGGAAACTTCTTTTCTAAAAGAAGTTTCCCCAGAAAGAGCCGAGGGCTCAAAATGCTACCATAGCATTTATTCTTGCGACTGCCGACCAGTCCGATTCGTCATCGTATTTTCTGAGTGATAGTTCGGTTCGCCAGTTTATTTCGCCGACATCGAGTTTGAAAACAGGTGCAACAGTATAATATCCGCCATAGTCGGGGTCGTCGATATCGGAATCTCTTCGTTCGAGTTTTATACCGAATTCCATATCTTTTTTGGGTTCATAATAAAATACGGTTGAAAGTCTATATTCATTTCGCCAATATGTATCGTAATCGCTCGATTTGAGATAGGCGTATGTTTTATTGGAAAATTTTCGATTTATGTTCCATCGTGATGAGAAATTTATTTTATCCTTCGTCGTGGTCGAATACCCGCCATCGTATCTGCGGTCGATATAAAGGTTAAAATAACCCTTTCTGCCCATACTATATTTCAAACCGAGATATGCTTCGCCGCCATTATCGTTATAATTATTTACATTGAAATACGATGCCTTGATTTCGCCCTTAATTCTCGATGATATAGGGAATCTCGCCGATGCATAACCGCCGAGTTCACCTGCTTGATAAGCTTTCAAATAAAATGAGAAATCGTCGGGATAGTAAGATTGATAACCCTTATTACATTCGCCACCGGAGTAAAGGCCTATGAAATCCGGGTGATATGCCCATACTTTCCATAGATAATTTACGCCATCTTTTCGAGGCGAATAAATGTAAAGATTTGTTCCCCATGCACCATTCTCGAGAACACCTGTTTCATTTTGAAATTTCCATCCGTTAGTTCGATACTCGGCATAAATCGATGTTCCCATCTGGCGAAAATCTGCTGCGCTGGAATCGGTGAAATCGACCAATGAACCGTGATATAGAACTATTCCGACTCTTCCAACGCGGGATTGATAATATGATACCGCAGCGGAAATTAAATCTTGATATGAATCGTTATAATAATAATTTGTCGAAATCGAAGTTTGCATACTCCAGTGTTTTCCCTTTTTCCAACTGAAATAGACACCATTCATATCTCCATAGTATGGTGAAAGCCAATAATTCAAACCATCGCCATCTTTTTTGTATGATGAAAGTGAAAGATAGCGTCCGACAATAAGTCCGTAGCCCAAATCCTTGCCATAAAAATTTCCGAGTGTTAACTGAATATTTTTGCTTCGATATTGAACCGAACGATATGACAGTTGAGCCATATTATTGCCTTTTTGCCGATGTCGAATATCCGCCGACCATTTTCCACTTCTCAACATTATTTTTGATGAATGAGATGGGTCGGTAGAACTCGATGGAGATTCATAATATCGGCTGGTATATACTTTTGCATATCCCGATATAAGTTTTTTCATAGGTGGAAGAACCGTAATAAATGGTTCGATTAAATTAAAATCGCCCTTAAATATTCTTCGGACATCACCCTCATTGCGAAATGGACCTTTATCGAGTCGAGCTTTTTCCAGTCCTTCGATTTCCATTCTTTCCACACCGGGTATCGACAGAAGACGGCGCAGATTTCCGGTATTCACCTCGACTTTTTCCTCGAAAAGCTGCAATAATTCATAATATTGCTCCTCGGTGATTTCATTATTGTAATATGCCGTTTTGATGTCATCGGTTTCCTGAAAATACTGCACTTGAACATCCTGTGCCGATGCGATAATGATGAGCATTGCAACAATCGCAAAAATTTTACGCATAATTTACCTCTCATTTTTCTTGTTTTAGATAAAATATCTTATTACCTTTGGTTCGTCAAGGAGGGAAAATTGAAAATTTTAATAACAGGTGGAGCGGGATTTTTAGGCTCGTATCTTGTAAGTGTTTTATCTAAAAGGAATAACGACATTATTGTGTTCGATAATCTTTCTACCGGGAAGGAAAAAAATATCGAAATTTTTAATTCCGAACTCATTGTGGATACCATCGAAAATTATTCGGCACTTAAATCCGCTATGAAAAATGTCGATATAGTATTTCATCTCGCTGCGGTTACATCGGTTGTCGAAACCGAGCAATATCCGCAAAAGGCATTCGATATAAACACTCTCGGCACTTACAATGTAGTTAAATCCGCAATCGAGAATCGTGTGAAAAAAGTAATATTTTTTTCATCGGCAGCAGTCTATGGTGATAATCAAAATGTTCCATTATCGGAAAAATCGGTGGCTAATCCGAAAAGTATCTATGGTTTAACAAAACTCGATGGTGAATTTTTAATTAGAAATTATGCCGAGAATTCGGGGCTGAAATATGTGATAATGCGGACATTCAATGCCTATGGACCTCGTCAACGATTAGATTCGCAGTATTCCGCAGCGATTCCATCGTTCATAATTTCGGCTGCAAATAATCGACCGATAACGATTTATGGCGATGGCAATCAAACCAGGGATTTTATCTATGCTGCGGATGTCGCCGAATGTGCAGTATTTTTTGCGGAAAATGCCAATGCAGCGGGAATTTATAATCTCGGCAGCGGCAGTGAAATTTCGATTCTCGATATTGCGGAAAATATTGTGAGAATTGCCAGCCCCGATAAACAAATCCCGATTAAATTCGATAGTCCTCGTCCTGGCGATATTTATCGTTCAGTTGCCGATGTATCGAAATTGCAAGAACTTGGATTTTCAAAAAAAAACTGTCTCGTGGATGGTTTGAAAAAAACGATTGAATATTTTATGTCGAGGAATATTTATAGAACAGGTAAAACAATTTCAAATGGCAGGGGATTATGAAAATAGAAATTTTTGTCACCGGTGGCACTTTCGATAAAGAATATAATGAACTTGCAGGCGAGTTGTATTTTCAGGACACTCATCTTCCGGAGATGCTCAAATTAGGACCTTCGAGAGCGCAAGTCGAAATCGGGACTTTAATGATGGTCGATAGTATTCATATGACCGATACCGACCGCGAAATAATTGCACACAATTGTATTAAAGCCGATGTCGATAGAATTATAATAACACACGGCACCGATGCTATGGTCGATACTGCGAAAGTGATTGCTGGAAAAGTCGAGAATAAAACCATAATTTTAACAGGTGCGATGATTCCATACAAATTCGGCAGTTCCGATGGTCTTTTTAATCTCGGTAGTGCATTTGTTTTCGCTCAAACTTTACCGACAGGTGTCTATATCGCTATGAACGGAAGATATTTCAATTGGAACAATGTCCGCAAAAACAAGGAACGAGGCGAATTCGAGGAAATGACATAAAAATATCCATATTTTTTAAGCGATGTAAAAATTTGCGAAATAACCGATTTTCGCTAAATTAAATATCGAAAATTAAAACCAATCCAATAATTCAGGAGGAAAATAATGGGCAATACGATGGTCGAGAAAATATTTTTATCGCATTCGAATAAAAGAGAGATAAGTCCAGGCGATGTGATATGGCTCGATATAGATATTCGTTCTGCAAGAGATTTCGGCGGACCTAATGTAGTTAAGAATTTGCAGAATTATTTCCCCGAAAACCCGGTGATAGATAAAACTCGCACGGTTTTCACTTTCGATACTGTCGCGCCTGCTAATAATATACCCTATGCAATAAATCAGCAACTTGTCAGAAATTATGCTCGAGAATATAAAATTCCCCTCTACGATGTCAATCGAGGAATCGGCACTCATACACTTATCGAGGATGGCTGGATCCGCCCGAATATAACCGCTGTTGGAACCGATAGCCATTATAATATTATGGGTGCTATCGGTGCACTCGGTCAAGGTATGGGCGACAGAGATATCGCATTCGCATTCGCCACCGGTAAGGTCTGGTTCGAAACTCCTGCTACTGTGCGAATAAATGTTGAGGGAATGCCTAAAAATGAACTCGTTACACCGAAGGATTTTGTCCTCTTTTTGCTGTCGAAATTCGGTTCTCACGGATTGCTCGGTAAAATTGTCGAACTGTATGGCGACTACATCGAATCGCTAAATCTTGCAGGAAAAATAACCATTGCATCGATGGGCACGGAACTCGGATTGATTTCGATTTTAATCCCGCCTAATGAGAATTTAATTGCAGAACTCGATAAATTATCCGCTCCAAAATGGCAAACCGAGTCTATATGTTCAGATATCGATGCAAAATATGCGGGGGAATACACAGTCGATATAAACAATCTCGAGCCATTGCTTGCGGCACCGTTTTCTCCCGATAATATTCATCCTGTTCGCGAATTTATTGGCAAATCAATCGATTCTGTTTTCATCGGTAGTTGCACAAATGGCAGAGCCGAGGATATTTCGGCTGCCGCAAATGCACTCGATGATTCGAAAGTCGCAGACAATACTATTATGCGAGTCGTTCCGACTACACGAATTGTAACCGAAAATATTATAAGAAATGGCAGTTGGAAAAAATTATTCGATTCGGGTGCAGTTGTATCGCATCCTGCTTGCGGTGGTTGTGCGCAAGGTCAAATCGGTATGACCGGTATAGGTGAAGTTCAAATTTCGACAGCCAACCGCAATTTCAAGGGCAAACAGGGTGCAGGTGAAACATTTTTGGCGAGTCCGATTATCGCAGGTTTTGCAGCAGCAAAAGGAAAAATCTGGCTGCCTAAATGAATCGGTGGTGATTTTTTATCGCCTTGCATGTATCGATTAATAATAAATTTTGTAGAAAGCATTGGAAAAATTATGAAAAAACAAATTTATCTAATTTTCTTGTTTTCGATTATATCGATATTATCTGCAAAAACTCATTCGATTACATTCGAATACACGCCAAATGTCGTTCCGAAATCGGTTGCACTCGCAGGGTCGTTCAATAACTGGTCATCATCAGCTATGCCTATGTCCGATGATGACAACGATGGCATCTGGACTATTACAATCCAACTCGAAGATGGTGAATATCTATACAAATTCGTAGTCAATGGCGACAAATGGTATCAGGATTTGAATAATTCACTTTCCAGTCCCGATGGTTACGGTGGAAGAAATTCCATAATTCGTGTGGGAGATTATGGAAAATTCACGGGACCAGCATTTTTGGGCGATGGCAAAATTTTAAAAGATGCGATATATCATACTCAAAAATATCCATATTTCGCGAGACAGGATTCTATGCTATGGATAAAATTGCGCACAAAACAGGACGATATCGATAGTGTCGCAATTATATTCTATGAGAAAGCGCAAAAAATGGATTGGTATGCTTTCGATGGCACATTCGACTATTATATTGCCGAGATTTATCCACAGCGAAACAATTTTTCGTATAAATTCAAAATCTATGATGGCGATTCGTCTTTCGACTATTCCGATAATTTTTCAGTGGAATTCTCGCAGATATACAATTTTCACACCCCGAACTGGATATCGACTTCGATATTCTACCAGATATTTCCCGAACGGTTTGCAAATGCCGATAAATCCAACGACCCTAAAGATGTTCAGCGATGGGGTGGAAAACCCGAATACGATAATTTTTTCGGCGGTGACCTTAAAGGTGTGCTAAATCATCTCGATTATTTGCAAAATCTCGGAGTAAATGCGATTTATTTCAATCCAATATTTTTATCGCCGAGCAATCACAAATACGATATGTCCGACCAGATGAAAATCGACCCGCATTTCGGCGATTCTGCACTGTTTAAGACATTGCTCGATTCCTGCCATGAACTCGGAATAAAAATTATGCTCGATGGTGTCTATCACGATACGGGTCGTAAGCACTGGGCATTTCAAGATGTTATACGCAATGGAGCGAAATCGAAATATGCGAACTGGTTCACGATTTATTCATTCCCTGTCGCTTCGATAGAGAAACCGAACTATAAATGCTGGTGGAATTTCGGTTCACTTCCAAGTTTGAACACCGACAATCCCGATGTGCGAAAATTTCTGTTCGATTTCACTCGCTACTGGATGAAACTCGGTATCGATGGTTTGCGATTGGATTGTGCTAACGAGACTGGCGATGAATTTTGGACCGAATTTCGTGACAGTGTGCGTAAAATAAATCCCGATGCATATATTCTCGGCGAAATATGGGGCGATGGTTCACGATGGCTTAAGGGCGATATGTTCGATGCCGTGATGAACTATCGTTTCCGCGACGCCTGTCTCGATTTTTTTGCTTACGATAAAATTTCATCGCACCAATTCGCGGAAAAATATTTCACAATACTCGCATCGTATCTGCCGAATGTGAATTTCGCATCCTTCAACCTTCTTGGAAGTCACGACACACCTCGATTTTTGACATTGTGCAAAAACGATAGTCGAAAATTGAAACTCGCTACATTTTTTCAGTTGACCGCAATCGGTGCACCATCTATATATTACGGCGATGAAATCGGTCTCACCGGCGATAAAGACCCCGATTGCCGAAAATGTTTTGTATGGGATACATTGGGGCAGAATAGGGAACTTTTACAATATATCAAAAAATTGATTTCGATTCGCAAAAAGTATCCAGTAATTTCGCAAGGAAATATTTATAAATTCGATACGCCGACGGATGATTGCATAATTTTATATAAGAAATATCGCGGGCAAAATGCGATAATTTTAATAAACCGCGAAGATAGCGAAATTTTATACAAAATCGATGAACCCGCAAAATATTTCGAGGATGCAATGACAGGACAGAAAATTTCTCTCGAAAAAAGTGATGGAATATATAATATTCCTGCAAATATTGGAAGAATTCTAATATTTAATCATAGGAATGGCTAATGTGCCAAAGAAAGAAAAATCAAAAAAAATTGATAATTTTATATCCTATTACGGTCGTTGTTTTTTCGTTTATTTTCGCGTGGTTTAGAGGAACATATAATAATGAAAGTATGTGGAAATATTTAAATTACGGATTTTCACATTCTCTTCTAATAGTGACAATGACCTATTTGCCTAATATTTATTATTTTTTCCTTGCGGATAAACTGAAAAATAAAAAAAGTATATATCTATTTTCTTTATTTTTCAGTGCTATAGTATTTTTTACATTTACAATTTCATTTTTAATAATTATAATATTTAATAACAAAAATCACATAGATTGGCATAGAATAGTTCTTATCTGGGGGATAGCATGCGGTGGTATTTCCATTTTGACATTTTTCGTATCCTGTCTGATTTTGTATATAACATTGAAGAAAATAATGGAAAAAAATAAGTGAACAACTAACCGATAAAATTTCCCAAAAAATATTTGCATTTAATATATTTTTTCGCAACCTTTAAGGTGTTTTTTTGGGCATTGCTTTTTTCTTAATCCCGATGAAGTCCCGATAAAATCGGGACAGAATCAGCAATTCATTGTTGCACCAGTGTTATCAAAGTTTCCAAACCAATTAAAAAGAGCTGAAAGCTCAAAAAGAAGTTCCCCCGAAAAAATCCTCCTAATTCCTCCCTCTCTACGCTACTATGGATGTTGTGATGACAGGTATTAAAGATTTCATTCCTGCATTCCAGACAATTGTTCTTTTAGAATTTCTAATTTCTCCGAAAATTTAGTTTCCTTGTCTCGTTCGGTATCGATAACCGATTTCGGCGCATTCTCGATGAATTTTTTATTCGATAATTTTTTTCGAGTTCCGTTCAAAGTATTTTCGAGTTTTGCAATTTCTTTGGAAAGTCGAGCGATTTCTTTGGCGATATCGACCAATCCAGCAAGTGCTAAAAACACTTGTCCGATAGCGATTGCAGATGTTCCACACGGTCCCGATGGTTTCTGCTCGACTATCTTTACATCCTCGATTTTAGCTAATAATTTTATAAAATCGACTTGTTCTATTAGCAATCGTTTTGCATTTTCATCCGCTGCAATAATTTCGATTGTCCCGACTTTGCGGTTGCCGATGCCAGTTTCACCTTTGATATTGCGAACCGAATTCACCAATTCCATAATCGCTGAAAAATTATTATCGGTAATTTTATCACGAAACTTTGCGAAATCCATGCTTTCTGGATATTTTGCAAGCATTATTGTTGGATTATCATCGGTAATCAAACCATCGATTATTTTGCCGAGTTTCTGCCACAATTCCTCTGTTAGATATGGCAAAATCGGATGCATAAGTTTCAACAATGGTTCGAATATCGAAAGAGCGAGAATTTTTTCATCTCTATCGGATTTCAGCCGAAGTTTTGCACCCTCGAGAAACCAATCGCAGAATTCACTCCAAAAAAATCTATGGAGTGTTCGCACGGCATCGTCGAGTCGAAAATTCTCGAATGCTGAATTTACCTGTTCGACAGCATCGGCAAATCGTGAGAGAATCCATTTATCCAAAAGAGTTTTCGGCACAGGATTTTCGATTTCATTTTTTGTGAATTTATCATCGTCGAGATTTAGAAAAAGCAATCGGCTTGCATTCCAGACCTTATTAGCGAAATTGCGTCCGACCTCGAACGATTTCATATCGAGAAATAAATCCTGTCCTGCGGATGCTTGCGACATCAAAGTGTAACGCAGCGCATCTCTGCCGTATATTTCGACAACATCGAGCGGGTCGATACCATTACCGAGCGATTTCGACATTTTCCTGCCGCTCGCATCGCGCACAGTCCCGTGAATATAAACGGTATGAAATGGAATTTCACCGCAGAAATGTTCGCCAGCCATAATCATTCTTGCCACCCAGAAAAAAATAATTTCAGATGCTGTGACTAATACATCGCTGGGATAATATTTTACGAGGTCGTCGGTTATTTCAGGCCATCCCATAATCGCAAAGGGCCACAACCACGATGAAAACCAGGTATCCAAAACATCGGGGTCGCGTGTCAGTTCGATATCATCACGGCGATAGAAATCACGGGCTTTCGCGAGTGCTTCATCCTCGTCTATCGCGACGAATACTTTGCTATCGGGACCATACCAGACAGGAATTCGATGTCCCCACCATAATTGACGGGAAATACACCAATCGCGAATATTGTTCATCCAATTGAAATAAACACCTTCCCATCGCTGCGGTAAAAATTTAATTTTTTCACGACGAACGATTTCGATAGCGGGTTCTGCCAATGGTTTCATTTTCACAAACCATTGCGATGAAAGATACGGTTCGATTGCAGTATGGCAGCGATAACAATGCCCGACAGCGTGAGCGTGCGGCTCGATTTTCACAATAAGATTTCGCTTTTTCAAATCCTCGACAATTTGTTCTCGCGCTTCATATCTATCCTGACCGATATATTTATTGGAGTTTCTGTTCATATTTGCGTTTTCATCGATAACGACAACTATCGGCAGATTATTTCGCTTGCCGCTCCAATAGTCGTTCGGGTCGTGAGCGGGAGTAATTTTAACTGCGCCGGTGCCAAATTCCTTGCTCACTTCCCAATCGCCGATAATCGGAATTTCTGCAGAAACATCGACAGATTCGCCCTCGTAGCTTATTCCACTGCGAATCGGTTCGACAAGCGGAAGCATAACTTTTTTACCGATTAAATCTCGATATCGCTCATCCTCGGGATGAACTGCCACAGCGGTATCGCCGAGCATAGTTTCGGGACGAGTTGTCGCCACAACGATACCATCCGATGGATTATCGACATAAGGGTATTTGATGAACCAAAGATTGCCCTGCTCGTTCTCGTGTTCTACTTCATCGTCGGATAGAGCGGTTTTGCATCGTGGACACCAATTGATTATATATTTGCCATTGTAAATTAAGCCCTCTTCGTAAAGTTTCACAAATACTTCGCGGACAGCACGGGACATATCGGAGTCGAGAGTGAATCGTGTTCGTGTCCAATCGCAGGAACAACCGATTTCTTTGAGTTGCTCGATAATTTTATCGCCCTTATCGTTTTTCCATTCCCACAGCATTTTCACAAATTCATCGCGACCGACCTGTTCACGGGTTTTCCCCTGTTTCAAAAGTTCTCGCTCGACCATATTTTGAGTAGCAATACCTGCGTGGTCGGTTCCTGGAAGCCATAATGTTTCCAAACCGAGCATCCGTTTTCGCCTGATGAGAACATCCTGAATGAGATTATTCAATGCATGTCCGAGATGCAAAATCGCTGTGATATTCGGTGGTGGAATTACGATTACGAATTTTTTCGCACCATCGGGTTTCTGCACGGGTCGAGCAAATTTATTTGCGAGCCAGTATTCATTCCATCTCTTTTCAAATTCGAGTGGTTCGTAATTTTTGGAAATTTCCATTTTCAACTCCTGTTATATTTAGAAAATTTTGGCAAAGATATTACAGAATGAATCGGATGTCAACCGATTAGTTTTTAATAATATTTTATTCGAGCGGTTTGAAAGTATACTGTATTTTCAATCGTATCTATATTAAAAAAGTATCCCTTGCGAAATTCGATTTGAAAGATTATTTGAAAGTGGAAGGGAAGAAAATGAAAATAAATGAGATGAATAATTTTGAAAGAAATAAAACAAAAAACCAACCCGAACAAAAAGAGGAGCATAGGAAGAAATATATGCGCGAAGAAGAACTAAAAAACAAGATTGCCGAAAAGTATTTTTCAGGATATGATACGACAAGAATAATTGGTAATATAGACTTTTGCGTAATCAAGCGCAAAAGCAAAAAAGAATTATCTGAACAAGAATCTTTATTGTGGGCTGAAGCAAAAAGAGGAAAAGCAGACTATTACGAATCAATTGTCCAACTCATATTGACTATCGGCAAAGCGAGAACATTCGACGATTTTTTGCCGCCGCCACTACTTGGTGCATTTGACGAAGAGAAAATTGCCTTCATTCCATACAGCGAAATCCATGAAGTCTTTTATATAAATGACTTTAACTGGAATGTAACTCCTTCTGACCATACAACAAAAGAATTTAAACTCATTCTCGAAAAGGTTAAATCGGTAATTGACACTAACGCCCTTCTCTTTAGCTTCGATAAAGACGACAAAGAATTAAAGAAGTTTATTAAGGATAATTTCATAGCTGATAAATTCCCTTTGACGAAAACCCAAATCGATAAAAATAATTTTATGATTATTTACAACAAGTGGTTGCAGGCAGTTAAGCCGACCATTTGCGTAAATTGGGAAATTGCAAAGGACAATGGAATCATCGACGGTGATTTTTACCTTGCCGACTTGCTTTCGCGCGAAAACTTCACTCTCAAGGATAAGCTATTTGTTTTGCTGAAAAAGGAACACTACGAACTTAATAGAGAAATTAAGAAATCTGGTTTGTTCAGCTATGATACAACGGGTTTTAACGATGAGCAAATAGCGCACACCCAATTTTGGAATAAATACCAACGCCCGCCAAAAGAAGAATACTGGGACTACATCGTTGAACGCAGAGATTTACTTGTTCCGCAGGATGTTCGAGAACGCAAAGGTAGCTTTTTCACCCCACAGATTTGGGTTGAGCTTTCACAAAAGTATCTAACAGATGTTTTGGGCGAAGATTGGCAAGACGATTATTATATATGGGACTGCGCCGCAGGCACAGGCAACCTGCTTGCCGGGCTTACAAACAAATACAATATCTGGGCTTCTACGCTTGATAAGCAAGATGTGGATGTAATGCACGACCGCATAAATAACGGCGCTAACCTATTACACGACCATGTTTTCCAGTTCGATTTTCTGAATGACGATTTCAGCAAACTGCCAGAACCACTGCAGGACATTATCAACGACCCCGAAAAAAGAAAGAAGCTCGTTGTTTATATCAATCCGCCGTATGCGGAGGCTGCAAGCACTAAAACAGTCACCGGAACCGCAGAAAATAAAACAAATGTTTCAAATACAAGCAGTATTTATAACAAATATTCAAATGAAATGGGGAAGTCATGCAGGGAATTATTTGCTCTGTTTTTGATGCGAATTTATAAAGAAATTCCAAATGCTAAAATCGCTAACTTTTCAAAATTAAAATTGCATCAAGCTACAAATTTCGAACTTTTTCGGAATATATTCTTATCGGAATTAAAAAACATGTTTATAGTTCCCGCATATACATTTGATAATGTGAGTGGTAAATTTCCGATTGGTTTTTTTATTTGGGATACAAATAGCAAGGAAATAATTACAAATTTCGCTTCAGATGTATTTGATGAAAAAGGAATCTTTTTATTCCAGAAGGAAATCAAAGTGCAGAAAAAAGCCAAAACAATAAATGATTGGCTTAAAAACTATATTCGACATGATGAAGAGATTGCTACAATGTGTTGTATTGGCGCTGATTTTCAGCATCAAAATTATGTGAACATCAATTTTCGCGACCAGTTAAAAGGAGTAGGAAATGCTAAAGGAATAGCAAAATTTGGAATAACAAAAAGTAACTTACAGATTGCTTCTATATACTATTCAGTGAGAAAATGCATTAATGCAAATTGGATAAATGATAGAGATATATTTAGATTCCCAAATGAACAATGGGATGATGATCCAGATTTTAAATCTGATTGTTTAGTGTATGCGTTATTCAATATTGGTATACAATCTAGTTTCGGTGTTAACCACTGGATACCTTTCACCGAAGAAGAAGTCAATTCCCATGAGAAGTTTGAAAGCAACTTTATGTCCGATTTTATAAAGGGAAAGATAAAACCCAAAACAGAGAATAATATGTTCTCATCTAAAG
>JAGGZE010000118.1 GCA_021162205.1 bacterium | reverse complement strand
TCGCTCCCGGAGATACAATTAAATATGTCTATCGACTCTCTGATAATGCTATTCCGCCGGAGTTCGAGGGATTTGTATATGGTCGTTTCTATGCGGATTTCCACGATACCAACAGAGCCGATGCTCAGTTTGCATCCACGAGTCCGTTCGATACCACATTCGAGGATACATCTTTTATTCTCGGAATCGATGTTACACCGCCCGAAGTCGCATTTGTAACCCCATATAGTCCAGCTGACCCTTGGCCCACAGATGATAGTGTATGGATTAATGCGACCGATAATGTCTCCGGTGTCGATGAAGTGCATGCATATATCCAGGATGCTGGCACTGGAAATTATTGGAATGGTGCATCTTGGGCAGGTGCTTATCACGAATTCGATTTCACCGAGGAAATATCTCCTGCCTGGTTCTGCGAAATAGTAGAGCCCACTGGCGTTACATCGTATAGTATTCATCTTTGGGCGGTCGATTTTGCAGGGAACGCGAGCGATACGGTTGTTCTTCCTCGCGGTGCTGTCGCTTACATTCATATTTACGATGTAGTTTCAGATTTACCACGCGAGATGGTTTCTGGTGAAAGATGGCAAGCCGATTGGCTTCAGGAACATACTGTTACTGTTCATGTATATAATGAATATTCATCCGCTATCAATAATGTGGTGCTTGGACTTCGTTCCTCCGATGCTCATACCATAATCGATGGCAATCCTCGACTTGGAACAAAAAATATTGGCACATTACTGGCTGGTGAACATCAATTCATCGATTTCGATGTAATCGAACCTAATTATAGTGTTACCGATGATACACTCGAGGCATTTCTTGTCGGCGCAGACCCAAGTGGTGGAAGAGTTGTCGGCGAGCATTTCACAGATGACGATGCTTATGTTCAGGTTGAGGAACCAGCTCATGTTTATGTGTATGAAGTCTGGAACGATGCTCCGACACAGGTCGATGATACAGGATATGTAACTTATGATGTCGGTGGAGACAGCGATGCTCCTCAGCATTTCAATGTATATGCCCAGATTTGCTATGCTGGCGAGGATACATTCGAATATCTGCGGACAAGATTCGATAACGGTTTCCTGCATTTCCCTGTTTCTCTTGTCGGAATGGCTACTTTCACAATTTCTCAAAGTGATTTTGTTACTCCGGTATACGATGTTGCTATCGGTAGAACAGTTTATTGCACAACTATTTCCACCGAATATATGGCGGATACTAACGAGTGCCATATTCGTGATGCCGAGGATATGTTCATTGTATCTATCGATTCATTCGACATCGACAATTGGGATACAATCGGAAGTGGAAGGGATAGCAATCCTACGATTGCTCAATTCCATACTGTCGATACCGCTACTTATGTAACTGTTCTCGAACCACCGAGAATAGATATAACCGATGCAACTCTTGCAGGTGGATACAACAATGGTGGTTATATTTGGATTAACAGGACAAATTCGATTACGATAGATGTTCCATTTATAAATCCGCTTACGGGTTGTCCCGATGAGGGCAGAGCCACCGCGAGACTTGTCGGTGAGGATAAACCACTTGTGTTTTTCGATGGCACCTGGACAGATATTACAGGACTAATAGGTCTCGATTCACCGACAGGTGCAAACGATACTTTATATCCGGGAACCGATGACACATTAGCTTATACTATTAGTTGGGATGGATTAACGAATGTCAATACTTTTGTGCCTTATATGGCAGATACGATTTGGTTCCGCAATCAGTATTGGCAGACAGAACCACATCCTGTCCCTTGGCTATTTGTCGATACCACAGTCTCGGGTGATTCTTTATTTATCGTTCCCGAGATGGATACGATTTCACGATTTATCTATCCTGGTGTTGATACTGTCGGTATCGATGTTGTGAAACCTATTGTTAGTATAATCAATCCCGACCAGCCGCTGTATTCAGCTTGGACCTGGGAAGATAGTTTGATTATTATTGCTACCGATAATTTCTCGGGTGTAGATGACCCGACAGTAATGGGAATGCTCGTCGACCCACGCGGGATGTTCTGGAATGGAACCGGCTGGCAACTAACTACATTCTGGCTTCCGTTGTTGCCGTTGGGTAGCGATAGATATTGGGTTGTAATGCCCGATACTGGCGATTTGGTCGATGATGGCATATATCATGCTTATGCGAAATGCAGCGATATTGCAGGTAATAATGGCGATTTAGTTGAGATTCAGTTTATATACGATTCTAACTCGCCATTGACGAAGATACTCGTGCCCGACGATGGCGATACGACCGTATATTATCAATGCACAGCGGGTGATACTATAAAAGTAATCGCCTGGGATACGGTTGTTGTGAATGACACTGCGGCTGTAGCTGGTGTTAAAAAAGCTTATGTCGCTATCGAGGATACGTTGAGGCACAAATGGTGGGATGGCACATTGAACGACTGGGTATCATCTATGGTTGCGATATACAATGAGATGACATTCCAGAGTGATGAGACCTGGTATTATACAGATATTGTTCCACTTGGTAATTCTTTTGTATCTCGTGTATTTACTTATGCGGATGATATTCTCGATAATTTCGATAGTCCTACAGATAGTTTGACTCTTGTTGTAGATTGCAATAAACCAGAGGTTTTTATAACCGACCCGACATTTACCACAGCTCCGCCGGCCGATAGTGTGTTCAGTTCCAGTCCCGCTCTTCCGAATACTTGGACAGCGATAATGAATGATGCTCTATACGGTTATGTTACCGATAGCATAATGGCTGTCGATAATATTGAGATGGCAATTTGCAAAGATGATACACTTTGGTGGGATAATGTAGCAGGTGCATTTGTTACAGGTTCGGCTATTTGGTTCTTCCCGGATAGTGTGGATACGGTAGATAACACATTTGCAAATGTTGTCTATTCGGCAGAGATTAATCCTGGAATGAATATTATCGGTGCCGATACAGTTTGGTTTATCTATAATTGGTCTCCACCTGATTCTGGTTGTTATCAGATATTCGTTCAGGGTTGGGACGATGTCGATAATGAATCGGTTACGGCATCGTGGTCTTTCTCTGTCGATAATATGGACCCGAACTATATGACTGCATATCAACCTTATTATGGTCAAGTTTGCACATTATATACTTGGGAAAGCGTATTTAATGAGACTCTTAGAGTTGCAGTATATGATTCTTCGCTTAACTGTTTCGACTGGTATAATAATATCGACAGTGCACAAATCGCTGTTTCTACGGTTATTTCGGGTGAGACTCGTCATTGGAATGATGGTTTAATCGATTTTGTTCCGGGTTTCCACTGGAATGATCTTGCGATGGGTGATTCTGCTTATGATTCTGGACTCGGTATGATGAGATATTTATGGAATATGTGGCTGCCTGTAACATCTTTGCAGAACGGCACATATAATGCCGAGGTTCAGGCCTGGACGCAGACTGGAAATTATATTCACTTCTATTATAATTTCATTATTACTGGCGGATTAGGTTATCTTACAGTTAATGTTCTCGATCCTACACCTATATTTGTCGGTGATTCGTTACGAGTCGAAGTTGCTGCACATCATTCATCCGGTGCAATCGATACTACATTCTATTATCCTATAACGCTCGGTTCGAACTATTCCGACCCTGGATGTATAGATTTTACGGATAGTGCATTTCATCTCGAACGCGGATGCGATACGATTTGGGTGCATCCTGTATGCGGAAAGAAAGGCATTATTCTTTGGGCAAATTCTGCTGTATCGGGTTACGATGCTGGCAATTCACTGCCTTTCGATGTAATTTCCTCACTCGACCCCGGTATTTTTGCCGATGTTCAGGATGTCACGCCCGACCAAGGCAATCAGATTATGATAATTCATACTCGCAGCAATAAAGACCCATTATATAGCGGTGTCGATATAGATACCAGCACGCTCAAGGTTAAAGTTATCGGTGGTTATGAATATCAGCGCTGGCTCGGCGGTGCATGGGTCGATATTACACCTGATTTAATTAATGAATCAAACGATACACTGTATGTGTATTATACTCCGGGCGATTGGGAACTGACAGGTTATCAGATTGTTGTGAACTATCAAACAAATCTCGGTGTTGATGACTTCGATACTTTATACGATGTCTATGCGGGTTCGATAGCGGCTCACGATGATATCGAACCGGCTGCGGTTGCCGATGTCAGAATCGAGGAAAGCGGTGGACAGGTTCATCTATGGTGGGATGAAGTCACGCAGGGCTACGATGCAAGTGCGGAACTTGATCCCGGTGTAAATATCTACTATATAGTATATCGATGCACCACTAATCCATATAATTTAGCCGAGTTTGCGTTTGCAGGCACAAGCTATACTCCCGAATATTTCGAGACTATGCCTGTGACTCCGATTGCGACACCGACATATTATTATGTTGTCGCTTACGACCACGATGCTAATTCGAGCGATAATTCCGAGCGTGTCGGTCGAACAAGCTATGATTTCGGCGCTGCTTGGGGACAGATTGCTGTTCCGTTCGATATTGAAACAGGTTCCGTTCCAATTATAGGTTCCGAGTTCTCGGCATATCTTGCTGGAGCAGGGATTACTCTGATTTCACGCTGGGATAATACAATTCCAGACTGGAGTGCGGTATATCAGCCACCTGTTGTCGATAATTCGATAAATGAGGGTTCGGATGTTTTGATGACTGTTGGAACCGGCACTGCTGTATTATCTATCGCTGGTAACCTTCCCGCAACTGTTCCAACATTGAGTTATATTGCAGATAGATGGAACTCGATGTTCGTGCCACTTAATCATCCTGAAATAATATGGGCATCTGGATTGATAGCTGCGATACCGAATTGCAGTGCGGTAGCTCATAGAAGTCCCGATAGAGGCTGGGGCGATATGTGCGTCTATTCTGGTAGTGCATATTATGGTGATTTTCTGGTATATCCAGGACAGGGCTATCTTATCTGGGCTGATGCTGCTGGAAGCTGGCCTACTGCAAAGGGTTTCCGCAACGAGAATGAAACATTCGGCGATGTGAGTCATCCAATCGATTGCGGTTCTATGCCGAAAGCTCTAATAGGAAATATCGATGGCGATTGGGAATCGGTGCATTTCAATTTGAGAACAAAATCCGGCGATATTCTGCTGACCGATAATAGCGATGGATGCAGTATTCATAATGGTAGATTTCTGATTCAGGTTGGCAACATCGACTGGGCAAAAGGCGATGAATATATCCTTACTGTTTATACAGATGATGGTTCGGCATCCGATAATATTGTTGTGGTTGTCGATGATTCACCTGCACAGAATCTCGGTCATTTCTTCTTGAAAGAGGGGACATTCATCCCGAGTGTGTTCGCACTCGAGGGTGCGAAACCTAATCCATTCAATGCTACTACGAATATTAAATTCGATTTACCGACAGATTCTAATGTTAGACTCACAGTTTATGATGTGAATGGAAAACTGATTCGCACACTCGTTTCCGAGGAACTCGATGCTGGAGTTCACACTATCCGCTGGGATGCTACCGACAACAATGGCTCGGAAATCCCGACCGGTGTCTATTTCTGCAAGATGAAAGCGGGAGAGTTCTCCGCTGTGTCCAAATTGATGTTTATAAAATAATTAAAAATGAGGGGAGAGATAATCGCTCTCTCCCCTCGTAATTTTTGGGGGTATAAAATGTCTCGAGTATGGTGGTTGTTATTATTATTTGTAGTTGTAATTTTCGCCCAAGGTGACCCGCATTATATGTGGGGTTATATTTTGAATGATGGCGGTAGTATTCCCACCGATACTTGTTTATACTACAAAGCATTTGTTGTGGGTATCCCTGAAACTATTAGATATCATAATAGCGATTCTCGTGCTGTTTATAATGAAACTAATGGTGGCTGGAGTGTCCAAATCGGTGGATTATTTCCTGAAACAGGCGATACATTCATAATATTTTTTGAAAACCCATGCAGTAGTTACGCAGGTTCCGACACCGGTATTGTCGAACTCGATTCGATGACACAAAGTTTAGGCACAGCATTTCTCACTCCATTTATAAAGATAAATTCCAAAATAAAACCACAAAATTTTAATCTAACTGTTTCGCCATCGCCATTCAATAGCACTTGTAGAATTGCGATGCAATGCGAGGGTGAATGTAATGTAAATATTTATAATGTTCTCGGTCAACCTGTGGATAATATATTTTCAGGACATTTGAATGGATTTAAAGAATTCGATTGGTCGCCCGATAATTTACCTGCGGGGCTTTATTTCGTGAAAATGAAAACAACAAATAATTCGATAACAAGAAAAGTGATATTTTTACCATAACCGATTATATCTATGGTGTTTCAATTTATTCGATTTTTGATTTTTAAAATTTGAGGGGTATTCTATTTGAATATTTTTAATGATTTTTGTGTGGAAGAAATTTAGAAATTAACAAAGGAGGCAAGAATGCGACGCCTACTATTCGTTCTTTTGATGACAATTTTTATCGTCGGTGTATGGGGGCAGGGAATGCCACATATGCTTACAGGAACTGTGGAAAGATTCGAGGGTGGCTATCCCGCGGATGGCTGTCTTTATTTCCAGATTTTCAAATACGATAGCGGCGATACTCTCGAAATAACCGATACAGATTATGACCATGAAACAGGTGTCTGGACCGCGACTATCACAGTGAATGATGGCATTGTTAGGGAGGGTGACAGTGTTAGGGTTATCGTTACAGATAGCTGTTATGCTGAAGAAGCTATTTATATTGGACAGATATCGGGTTCATTTATTACCGACCTTGGCACCGAAACGATGAATCCTATTCCGGGAATTCGTCCAGAATTCGGTTCGCTGAATGTTTCGCCCGACACAGGATATATCGAGGATAATTATAATTTTGGTGTCGTCTATTACAATGGCAGGAATAATGCTCCCGCATCGATTTTTGTTACTGTCGATGGCACAGATTATGCGCTTTCAGCAGATAGTCTTCTCGATACAGATTATACAGATGGTGCTGCATATTCTACAGATATTGCAGGTGCGACACTCGGTTTTAGAAATCACACTTATACTTATTTTGTTCACGCAACCGATGCTGTGGGTCGTCCCGGCTGGAGCGATACGCTGGAATTCACGATATTGAATCATCCACCCGTTCTCGATAGTGCTTGGCTTTCTGTCACTCCCGAACCGCCGCAGGAAAATTCGGTTATTACCTGTGAAATCGGTGCAGTCACCGATTCTGAGGATGACCCTGTCGAAATCACTTATGAATGGTTCGTGAATGGCGATACTGTCGAAGGACTCACTGGAAATACAATCGATGGGACTTATTTCAATAAGCACGATATAGTTTGGTGTGTTGTGTATACTTATGATGGATACGATTATGGCGAAAATGTCGAGACCGAACATATCGAAATTCAAAATACTGTGCCGACAATGCCCGAAGTCGGTATTTTCCCCGAAGTTCCATTCGATTTCGAGAATATTGCCGTTATTATTTCGACTCCATCCACCGATGACGATGACGATGTTATCGAATACCAGTATGAATGGCAGCTCGATGGTATGTCGGTTAGCTCGGAGGAAATTTTAGATAATTTGCTTACAACTACTGGACAAACAGGGATGTTAATCGTATTCTCGTTCGATGGCGAGGATTATGGACCATCCGATACGGTTAATTTCATAATCGGTGGTCCGGTGCTTTCCGATGGTGAAGTCGCTCCCACCGAAGCTCACGCAAGCGAATCATTCGTTTTCACCGTTGTATATACTAATGCTCGCGATTATCCGCCTGCCGAGATTTATGTCGATATCGATGGCGACCTTTACCCGATGGCTGCTTCTGACCCTGAAGACACTGATTACACCGATGGTGCAACATTCGTATATTCTAAAAATTTATCTGTCGTGAGTCATCAGTTCCGTTTTTCCGCTGTCGATGACCACGGCGATGTAGCGATTGGAATGAGCGATTATATCGATGGTCCGATTGTTCTTAATTTTTTGCCGGTTGTCGATGAGACATCGATTCTGCCATCACCAGAAGCAATGATGTCCGATGATATTATCGCGAGTTGCACTGCCTGGCACGATGACGATGGCGATGCGGTTTCGTTCACATACCAATGGTATTGTAATGGCGAAATCGTCGAGGGTTTGACAAGTCAGGTTGTCGCTGGAACTAATTTTGCGAGAGATGATACTGTCTATTGCGAAATTACTCCATTCGATAGCTATGAATATGGTGTTCCTGTTGCGACAGATGCTATCGTTATCATTAATACTCCACCTTATGCACCCGAGGTCGGTATCGAGCCAGAAATCCCGTTCTCATTCGAGGATGTGAGCGCACAAATAATTATACCATCGGTGGACCTCGATAGCGACGATGTTACATATAGTTATGCCTGGTTTAGAGAGGGTTATCTTGTCGATGAGGGCGAAATTCTTTCTGCCGATTGGACAAGCACGGGGCAGGATTGGATGTTGGCGGTTTTGGCTTACGATGGTTTCGACTATGGCGATACAGTTTGGTTCGATTTCACAATCGATGGTCCAGAATTGACAGGCGGCTATGTGGACCCTGCAACCGGTGGACCTATGCAGATTTTTAACTATTATGTTACTTATACGAATAGCAGAAATTATTCACCAGAATATGTTCGAATCGATGTCGATGGAACAATTTACAATATGACACAATTCGATATCGATGATGTCGATTACACAGATGGTGCGATATTCGTTTATTCGACAACACTCGAATATGGTATCGAGCATCAGTATAGATTTTTTGCCGAAGATGACCATGGCGACCCTGCAACAGGAATGGGCGATTACATTGCAGGTCCGGTTATTACAAATAATCCACCCGTTATAGATTCGGTTGCGGTTTCTCCGTATCCCGAGGGAACTGTTCTCGATAATTATATCGCATCTGTTATTAGTTGGCACGATGACGATGGCGATGCTGTTTCATTTACATATCGGTGGTATCGCAATGGCGAAATTGTCGATGGTGCAACCGAACCGACAATCAGCGGCGATAATTTTGTTCGCGGCGATGAAGTCTGGTGCGAAATCACTGCTTATGATGGATACGATTATGGCACACCTGTTTCGACCCCGATTGTCGAGATTATCAATTGTGCGCCTGTTGTCGAAGGTGCATATATCGATGTTACTCCCGCTGGAGCCCCGACCGAACTTTCGACACTCACCGCAAGAACAACGACACTTTATGACCCGGATGACGATATTGTTGTCTTATCTTATAAATGGTTCGTGAATGGCGAATTGCTCGATTTGGGAACTTATATCGGTGCAATCAATGGCGAATATTTCGATAGAGGCGATACTGTTTATGCAGAAATCGAGGTTTCAGATGGAGAACTTATAACAACTGTTATAACCGATGAGGTAATTATCGAAAATGCTCTGCCTGTCGTTACCGATTTTGGAATCGAACCCGCTTTTCCATATACGACCGATGACCTCGTTGTATCGTTGGATTATTACGAACCCGACAGCGATGCAGTCACTGTCGAATATATGTGGCGTAGCGATGGCGTGCTGATATCTACCGAGAATAATGTTCCATCCGATATGACGAGACATTATGAAACCTGGTCGCTCGAGGTTCGTCTTACCGATGGTTTAGACCCCGAAGAATATACTGTTATGTATGATACTGTGGAAATTCTTAATTCGCCGCCCGAACTTGTCGATGAATTTCTCGATACCATCGCAATTTGCGGATTGGATTATCACGGTCATATTCCTGTAATAGATGCAGATTTCGATTATCTAACATTCGAATTAACCGATGGACCCGATGGATTAGTTGTTCACGGCGATGGCTCGCTCGAATGGCTCGATGTTCCTGATGTCGATTTGCCTGAATCGTATGAAGTTACGATAACTATCAGTGATGGCGACGACGATTATATTCTAACATTCAATCTATGGGTATATCCTCTGACCGATGAACTGTTTTCACCGACTCATCTCGAGGCGATGTCCGGATATACTGGACTTATTCCACTTCACTGGGATATTCCTATGGCATTTGGTGTGCTTCCATATATGCCATCGACATTTGTGGGATATGAAATATATCGTTCGACAACTCCAGATTCTACCGGCTGGGAATTGTTGACTACAACATCTGTAAACAGTGCAATCGACACCGATGTCGAACCATATACGGTTTATTACTATTATGTAATCGCTATCTACGAGGATGGTCCGAGTTCTCCATCGAATATAGATTATGCGTTCAGCAGTCCCGGTGAAATCACAGACTGGTATTCTTCATATCTTTACGATACCGCTCCTGAAATCGATGGTATTATCGAGACTGGCGAGTGGGATAATGCGATGACTTATACTTATACTGTCGATAGTTTGGAATGTAAACTTATGTTTATGCACAAAAACAATTATCTCTATATCGCATTTGTGAATACTGCCGATAATACATTGAGTCTCGACGATATGTTTATGGTCAATATCGATGATAACTATGATGACCGTTGGCCCTCGGAGACTCCAAGCGGTGAGGGTGAATATAGAATTAAAAAACTGACCGATGGTGCTGAAGTCACATATCAAGGTATCTGGGGAACATTCCCGAGTAGTATCGGTAGAGATGTTAGAACCGCTATTCTCGGGCTCGATGGAGCTGTTTCCGATGAGGATGGCAATGTTACTTACGAACTTGCAATCCCGATTGGAGCAGATTATGGCTATTTGACTTTACCAGAATTCGATACCTGGGTTGGAACAAGAATTGCCGTCTACGATGTCGATGACCTCGATTGGGACTTGATTCTTCCATCTACAAGCGACCCTGAAAATCCCGATGAATTCGGTGAACTTTATATCGAAAGCGGCGAACCATCGGGAATGCTTTGCTATCATCCGGGTGGTTTCGATGTAACACTTCGTCAAGATGGCACAACCACGAGATTGCTTAATATTGGAAATTGCGGAATGGGCTATCTTAACTATGATATTAGTGAAGCTTGTGCGCTCACACCTGCTGGCAGCGGTGGATTGATGCGTGTTCTCGATGGCGGTGCCATTGTCGCTTATGTCGATGATTACTCACTTATTCCACAGGCATTGACGATTCTCGGCTACCCTGCATCGACTTATACCGATGCCGATGATTTCCTTTCCGCTGTTGCAGCGGGTAGCTGGGACCTTGTGATTGTGTCCGCTAACGATGTTTCTAATTACTCTATATGGAATGCGGTTCTTATCGCACTCGATAGTGGAGCGAAATTACTTATTCAGTCTCCCGACCTCGATGCGATAGAAGGATATAGTATCTGGGACTATATGGGACTCGGTCTCGGAACAGACCTCGGCGACAGAGGTTCTGCACTCAACTGGGAACTTCCAGAGCATCCATTTTTCAATGTGCCTTTCGATGTTCCACCGTCTATCGAGCGAATCGAGGGTGAATTCACCGATTATGGCGACAATCTGATTCCCAGCGAGGATTACTCGGTGCTGGCAACATTCGATTTGTATCCATATCCGAATAATGCCGCACTCGTGTATAGCGAAGAAAGAGGAATTATCATAAATTCGTTTATGCTGTCGAATATCAATGATACCGATGGCGATAGCATCATCGATGGTGTCGAATTGCTGGTTAATGAAATCGGTGGACTTCTACCCTGTGAGGATGTAGCATGGTTGTCCGAATCGCCTATATCGGGATTACTTATGGCTCGCGAATCTCAGGATGTTACAGTTGTGTTCGATGCGACAGGTCTTGCAGTCGGCGAATACTATGCATTCTTAATGATTCACACGAATGATTTTGGTCATCCGATGGCTTATGTGCCTTGTCATCTCACAGTTACCGAACCCGAACCGAGGCCATTGCAACTGACTGTCAATGCTGAAAACTATGGTTGTCCAGATAACGAGATTCTCGTGCCGATTTATGCGAATTCACTCGATATGATGAATATCACAAATCTCGGGATGACTGTTTCGGTCGACCCGAGTGTCGGTCAGCCCATCGATGTCGATGCTATAATGGGTGATGTTTCATCGCTTTCATTTGGTGCTGGCTCCGTTACATTCTCGGTCTCGAATGATTTCCCATTCCCAGGTGATGGTCCTATCGCTGTGATTCATATTGAAATCGACCATGATGCTACTGTTGGAACGAGAACATCGGTTACTCTTTCCGATATATTCTACAATGAGGATGCTTATGTAACCGAAACAACATTGTTCCCCGGGAATCTTTATATCGTCAGTTGTGCGGACGATTGGTCGGTTACTCTCGATTTTCAAGCATTCGGTGTTCGACCCGACGATGTAATTATCGGTGCTAATCCCGATGCTACCGATTCCTACGACGATGGTATCGATGTTATAAATACTCCGACTGGCAGTTTCCTCGATGCATATAGCGATATATCTGTCTTCGACCCCGAACATCCGCAACTTTCAACCGATTATCGTAATGGTTATGAACTCGAAATTCATTGGTTCATCGAAACAGGCGATTCCGCTGGAAAGGTGGAATGGGTATTTGCCGATGGAGTGCCGCTTTCATCGATGGGCAGTTTATTGCTCTATTGCGGCGATGATATTGTCGATATGAAAACAGCAGCTGTATATTACTATAATGCAGGTGAAAATATCGAAATTGTGTATCGTGCCACTGGCGAAAGAATGTTCGATTTCGATTTCAGTGCGGGATACAATATGTTCTCGATGCCGTTATATACCGATGATACAGATTTGAACGACTTGTTCCCAGGCAATCTTGGAGCGTGGCGTTTCGATAGCGACCTCGATACTTGGATTGGAGTTACAAGTATCGAACCGGGTGTCGGATATATAATTCTATTCCTCGAACCTGCAGATTTCACTGTTTGGGGAGTTCCTGTCGATGAACTAACTCTCGATATCACATCGGGATGGAATCTTATCGGCACGATTATGAATAATATCGATTTCTCAGCTCCCGATGATGACCCGGATGGTTCGATTCTCGGTTCGCCAGGTCATTCCTGGTGGTATGACCAATCGGTCGAGGCATATATCAATATGGACCAACTCGAAGGTGGTAAGGGATACTTTGTAGCATCACTCAATCCATGCACACTTAACCTTCCAGGTTCTGATGGAATGGGAAGAGTCGAACCGGCAAAAGAACCTATTTGGTTTGGAAAAATCACATCCGATAATTTCGAACTTCGTTTTGGAATGGGCGATGTGAAAATGACTCCGATACCGCCTACATTCCCGAATAG
The DNA here is from genome assembly GCA_021162205.1 of bacterium. GTDB lineage: Bacteria > UBP14 > UBA6098 > B30-G16 > B30-G16 > JAGGZE01. Next base: position 1,305 of record JAGGZE010000118.1, on the reverse strand, counting down.
TCAGCAGAAACTCGGCTATTTCGTCGATGGCGATTGGAATCTTTCGACATTTATCAATAAATCCGGCGAATGGAATTTGAATATACTAAAAGATGCCACAGTCGGTTTTGAACTGCCCACCGGTATTTCTATCGATGTCGATGGTGTGCCTGCTACTGGCGATATGAATCTTACTGTGGGACTTCACAAGCTCGTGGCTCATTCGTTACCTATTGCTTTCGCACTGAAACAGAATGTTCCGAATCCATTCAATTCATCTACTATATTCGATTATGCTGTTCCTGAAAAATCGCAGGTGAATATTACGGTATATGATATGGCTGGACATCTTGTTAAAACACTAATTTCTGGCGAGGTTGCTCCAGGTTTCTATCAGGCAGTTTGGACTGGTATTGCCGACGATGGCAGAGCGGTCGGTTCGGGAGTATACCTGTGTAGGATGAAAGCTGGCAATTTCTCGTCTGTGCGACGAATGATACTTGTCAAATAGACATACGGTTTAAGCCCTGAGGGGGTGAATTATCCTCTCGGGGCTTTTTTTAGATTTATTATTTATTAAAGTAAATATGAATAAATTAGAAGAACAAATATTTGAGGCGAAGGGAAATGGGTTAACAGATCAGGAAATTGGTAAAAAATTTAATGTTAATTTTCGATTTATCGAAAAAGTTATGACAAGACAATTGGGAATAAATGTTTCTAATTCCGTTAAAAAAAAGAAGATAAAAACATTACAACCCAAAAAATTTAATCTTGAAAAAAGCACTGTTTGGAGTTTTAAATCGCGAGGTAGTTGGGCAACTCACAATGGGAGTTATAGAGGTAATTGGTCGCCCTATATACCGAGAAATTTAATTATTAAATATTCGAAACCTGGTGATTTAGTTTTGGATTATTTCTGTGGTTCGGGGACTACTGCTGTTGAATGTAAACTTTTGAATAGAGATTTTATCGGGATTGATATAAATCCTAATGCAATCGAATTAGCAAAAGAAAATGTCGATTTTGATGATAATGATTTATTCAATAATGATGGAAAAAAGTCTGATATAAAATTGTTAGTTGGGGATGCACGAAATTTAAATTTTATCGAAGATGATTCGGTAGATTTAATATGTTCGCATCCTCCTTATGCTAATATAATTCATTATACGGATAATAATTCTAATGATTTATCTAATTATAATGTTAATGGATTTTTGGATGAGATAGAAAAAGTTGCAAATGAAAGTTATAGAGTATTAAAAAATGGTCATTATTGTTGTATTTTAATTGGCGATATGCGAAAAAATAAAAATGTTATTA
>JAGGZE010000116.1 GCA_021162205.1 bacterium | reverse complement strand
TTGGGACATTTATCAGAACACAATAATTTGCCCCAACTCGCATTAGATAAAGTTAAACCGAAAATTCCATCCGATGTAAAACTTGTTATCGCATCGAGATACGAACCCGTAGCAGTGAAAGTGAAATAGAAAAACTATTTTTTTCATTTCATTATAGAGTTGATTTTACTAAAAGCATCTTTCTCGTCTAATGTCATTGGATAAATGATATGATTATTTTTTTCATCGAAAATGATAATCGCTGGTGTAGTCTGCAAGTTCCATCGTTGGATTTTCGCGACGCTTTCGCCCTCAGTATATGATTGGGTATAGAGAACCTCGAAATTTTGAATATTAAAACGGTCGATGATAGTATTCCGCATTCGCTCAGCTAATGATGAATCTGTGTCGAGAAAGATAAACGCCACAGATACATTATCGTAGTTTTTGAATATTTCCCCTGTGATTTTCAATGTCGACTGAATCCACGCTTGCCTATCGCCGATTCTAATCAGAACAATCACCGAATATGGTTTTTTATTATTTTTTATGAAATTTCCTATGTTGCCAATTTTTTCTGGATATATATGCAATGTGTCTTCGAGAAAGTTTTTCACATTTACCTGAGCAGATGTATCGATTACTAGCCCACAATTTCTGCATTTCGATTCGCTAATTGAAAATATAAATAGCAAAAAATATATAATAATTCTAAGTTTCATATTCTTATATATCCCAGTTTTAATTCGATTTTATTTTCTTTCAGCAACAAATCCCTATTGAGAAAAATTATCCTATTTTTCCAACTGGTTATCGGTTGCCAATCATTATCTATTTTTAGCGAACCGAGATATATTGGAGTATCGTATTTTACATTATACATATCTATATAATAAGGTGGATTGTGTTCTCGAAAAACTATAAGTAGCGAATCATTCAAAAAATTTGAATAATATTGGACACTCCACTTGTCTTTCGATAATTGTTTATATAGGGCATTTTCCTTTCCTGGTGCTACATTGGGAGCTAAATAAGGAATTGCAAAATCATCGATTTTTAGTTTCCATAATTTTTCTGTATTATTTTTTATATTATGGATGAAGAAAACAGGAAAATGTGAAAATATTCCGTATATGATATTATTTTTCAAAACAAAATGTGCCGGTGCGCCTGTTTCAACACGAACATATTCATTTATATAATTATGCAGTTTTATAGGATAACCACCCATGTTTTCAATGAATTGCAAAGAATTCTTACTATAACATCCAACAGTCCAATCATAATCGAAGTCTTCTGGGTGAGATATATCTTGTGAACCAATAGTGAATATATATTCACCAATCATTTTATAAACAATTGCCACTCTCGATTCAAATGGAAATGTAATATTTTTTAATAGTTCACCTTTCGAATTTAATAATAATCCAATTCTATTATAGCCAAATTTTGTGCACAGTAAAAGAGAATCATTTATAATTTGAGGATACCCGACAGCATCAGAAATTTCAAAACTTTCGAGTAATTTCCCAGTTGTATCAATATATATTATTTTACTTCCATTAGAAAAGGAAAATAAAAGCATAAGAATTTTATTGGAGTCTGCACATATAAATAAAGGAGTATCGAACTTGGAAATTTTCTTCAAAATATCATTACTTAAAGTATCTTTAACGGAAAGTATACTTTTATAATCAATATTAAAATGTATAATATTTTCATCAGTTTCATGAAAATTTTCTAACAATTTTTTGAAAGGAATATTTTTGCCTTCCGCAAAAGATAAAAATAATAGGGGAATCATAATAAATACAATTCCCCATATTATTCTCTTTATTGTTTTTATTGCCATGAATCGCATTGTGTCCAAACCGTATCGTGGCCTGTTGTTCGGGCATCGAAATAGTAGTATAAACCATTTTCAGTTTTTACAATCTTCAATGTTCCGCTCAACTTAACGAGTGAACCATCCTTGGGAATTTGTTGCTGACTCGCAAACACCGAACAATTTTTGGGAGAATCTATACAATAATTTCCATCAGGATAGGTTCGCCAAGTTCCTTTTACAACAACATTTGTTCCATCCGGTTCACAGGTTGTCGCCTTCACTACTTTCAATGTTGCAAATCCCAATACCAAAAATAGCACGAGTCCCACCGTTCCCCAAATAATCTTCGTTCGCATAAAAAACCTCCTGTTAAATTAAACTGAGCAAATTTATACGAACACTAATTTAATCGAGGGGGAGGGGGGGTATGTCAAGGACTTTTTTACATTTTTGCAAAAAATATTTTAAATAATGATTTATATTCGATTGAAAAATCTATTTTCCCATGGTTTCCCATAGAGTTTGGCGAAGTTTATACGGGTCGAGTTCTTTATCGTAATATCGCACGAACGCATCGACAATTCTTGGGTCGAACATTTTGCCTCGCTGCTCGATAATTTCATCCTTCGCCTCGGCAAAAGTCAAAGGTGAATGATATTCCCTGAATGAAGTGATAGCATCGAATACATCGGCAACAGCGATAATTCGCGCAC
>JAGGZE010000181.1 GCA_021162205.1 bacterium | reverse complement strand
TCCTTATACTATATATATGAATAAAAATCCCTATTTCAAGTAAAAAATTGCTTTTGGTGAAAAAACCGTTTTTTTAATAATCGTTAAAATTTTCATGCGATTTCATTCAATGAAAAACGGTGATAAAAGCAGAAATTGAAGTTATTTAAAATTTAAACATAACATTCTAAACATCTCAAAATATTTTCATAAGATTTCATCAAAATGGAATATTAACTTTTAATTCCTCTCCTATTTTTTTCATATCATCGATAACTTTATAATAGATATTTACTTTTTGCGTTTGTTCATCCGCTTTTTCAAATTCCTTTTCGCCGTGAATATATACTTTCTCCGCTCCATCTTTTTTATCGGTGTTCCTCAACATATTTATATATTCGTCCACCATTTTTTTGAATATGTCTTTCCCAATAAACGCTTCGATATTCATCGCACCGAAAAAATGGCATACATTCGGCGGCTCACCTTTTCTGCTATAAATATCGAGACCGAATGCTCCACCCGAAAGAATCCCTGAAAAAATATCGACCATCACCGATAGTCCATACCCTTTATGCCCACCAGTTTCTTCATTTGCTCCACCGAGAGGTAGCAATCCACCTCCTTTTCGCTGGAATAGATTATCAAGAACTTCCGCTGCATTCTGCGCAGGAATTCCATTTTCATCGGTTGCCCAGTTTATCGGAAGCGGTTTATTCATTCTGTTATAGACCTCGATTTTCCCACGGGGAACTGTCGATGTTGCCATATCGAGAACGATAGGTCGTTCTTTTCCCGCCGGTATAGCGATAGATATTGGATTTGTGCCGATTGCAGCATTCTTGCCGAATGTCGGAACTACAAGCGGCGCAGAATTCGTTACGGATATTCCAAGTAAATCGTCTTCCAAAGCCATCATCGAATAATATCCTGCGATACCGAAATGATTGGAATTTCTAACGGCTGCGAATGCAACATTATTGTTTTTCGCTTTTTCGATAACAAGTTTCATCGTTTTATAAGCGACAGGTTGCCCGAGACCATCTCCACCGGAAACTAACAATGTATTCGATGTCTCCTCGATTATTTTCATCTCTGCATCGACTTTCATTATCCCGCTTTTCAATCCATCGATATATCTTCTCAATCTCGCAACACCGTGAGAATTTATTCCCCTTCTATCCGCTGTTATCAGAACATTAGCGGTTATCTCCGCATCCTCTCGTTTCACACCGACCTTTTCAAATACATCGATTACAAAATTCTCCAATTTTTCGATATCGATTTTAAGCCACTCGGTCATATCGTTCTCCTCGTCTAATTTAGAATTTCATTTTAACTATTTTTATAGATTGTGGAAAGTAATTTTTCTCCCTCGATAATTTTAGCTCATCGATTTTCAGCTATTGCATAAATCAGGCAATCCATTTAGACGCGGCGAAATAGCAAATAGTTTTCATCTAAATCTGTCGAGGAAAATATATAGGAACGGTGAAATTTAGACAATTTATCATTCTTCTATTTTTAATTTTTCATCGGGAATTTTATGCCCCATTTTTTCTTTTTTTGTGCGAAGATATTCTATATTAAATGGATTCGGGTCGACTATAATTGGAATTTGCTCGACAATGTGAAGTCCATAGCCCTCGAGACCGATGACTTTTTTAGGATTATTTGTCAGCAATCGAATCGATGTCAATCCGATATCGGCAAGTATTTGCGCACCGATACCATAATTGCGCAGGTCGACATCGTGCCCGAGTCGGCAGTTCGCCTCGACAGTATCGAATCCTAAATCTTGCAAATGATACGCCTTGATTTTCTCGACAAGACCGATACCTCTACCCTCTTGACGCATATACAGCAATACACCCTGTCCTTCGTCCTCGATTTGTTTCATAGCGGAATGAAGCTGGTCGCCGCAATCGCATCGCAACGAACCCAAAATATCCCCTGTTAAACATTCAGAATGAACTCGAACAAGAACATTTTTTTTGCCATAGACATCGCCTTTTATCAATGCGATATGTTTTTTACCGGTAAGTCTATCATTATAAAGTGCGATATCGAATTTCCCCCATTTGGTCGGCAATTTGGCACGAATTAATAGTTCGACAAGTTTTTCTTTTTTCCTGCGATATTCGATTAAATCGGCTATTGTAACGATTTTCAATCCGAACTTATCGGCGATTATGCGCAGTTGCGGCAAACGAGCCATCGAACCATCTTCATCCATAATTTCACAAAGCACACCTGCGGGATAAAGCCCTGCCAATTTTGCAAGGTCCACCGCAGCCTCGGTATGACCTGTTCGGTGAAGCACTCCACCATTTACGGCAATCAATGGGAATATATGCCCGGGGCGAGCCAAATCATCCTGTTTCGTATCGGGATTCACCAAAGCTTTAACAGTTTTCGCTCTATCGTGAGCAGAAATCCCAGTAGTTGTGCCGTGAATATAATCCACCGAAACCGTGAATGCCGTTCCAAGCTTAGCGGTATTATTATCGACCATCGGACGAATTTTTAATTCCTCGAGACGATTTCTCGGCAGCGACACACAAATCAATCCTCTGCCGTATTTCGCCATAAAATTTATCATCTCGGAGCTAACCATCTGCGCTGCACCGATAAAATCTCCTTCGTTCTCCCTGTCTTCGTCATCGACAACAATTATAACCTTCCCTGCTCGAAGGTCTTCGATTGCACTTTCTATGTCTGCAAATATTTTAGTTATATCTCACTCTCACCGGTTAAGGATTTTATCTAATGTGATAGATAGTTGATTTATAGTGAATGGTTTCTGAAGAATATATTCCACACCATTTTCAATAAGTTCTTCGACAGATTCAATTTGAGCGTAAGCGGTCGCCACAATAACCGGACAGTCGGGATTTATCTGTTTAAGTTTCTCGAAAACTTTTTCGCCGGGAATATCGGGCATAATCATATCGAGCATAACCATATCTGGCTTGACTTTAGCAAATAAATCTATTCCCTCGCTTCCCGAAGATGCACTAATCGGAACATAATCGAGTGTTTCCAGCATTTGAGCAAGAGCTTTTCGGACACAATCGTCATCGTCGATTAAAAGAATTACATTATTTTCATTTTTTTCGGATGGAATTTTTTGTATAAGCTTTTCAGTGGATTGAACAGGGAAAAACAATGAAACAGTAGTGCCGACATCGGCTGTGCTTTGAATATCTATTGTCCCGTTGTGATGTCTCATCGCAGACAACGCCATAGATAATCCTAATCCGCGGGATTTTATTTTCCAGCCAGAGAAAAACGGCTCGAAAATTTTGGACATTTTTTTCTCATCGATACCGATTCCTGTATCGGCGATAGAAATTTTGAAATATGGTATATCGCTCAATTCGGGATAATTCATTAAAAATATTTCATCGGGTTGAATAGATTCGCCGGATACCATAATCCTACCACCTTTATCCGATAAAGCACGAATGGCATTGTCGAATATAGCTTCGAATATTTTATCCATAAGCGATAGATAGCAATTTACTATTACATCAGAATCTGGAAGTTCCACAGAAAACTCCACAGAACGAGGAATAGACCCCATAATGCTTGTAATACGGTTTTCCAAAAACTCGATAATATCGATTTTATCGTGTTGCCGTTTGGGAGGTCTAACGAAAAGCGATAGCAGTTGAACTATTTCAGATGCACCCATTATATGGTCCTCGAGTTCATTCAGATGATTTTGAACTTTTGCTCTAACATTCTTGGGCAATTCTCTGCGAATAAGTCCATCATCAGCCATAACGAGCAAAAATTGATTGTTTAACTTGTGAAATACCTTAGATGAAAATCGTTCTAAAAATTCCTGCTTTAATACTTGTTGTTTTCGCTCGGAAATTCTCAAATGCTCTGTTATATCCGAACTTGCGATGATGTAACCGATATGTTTTTTATCGTCATCTAAAAGTTTGAATAATTTATGCTCGAAATATCTTCCTTTAATTCTTGCCGAAAAAGTTTGAAACGAATAGAATCCATTATTATCGAGATGATTATGAATTTTATTAATGAAATTATCCGGATATCCCAGTGTTTCGGCAACCTCATCTAAATTCTTTGGGCTGGAATTTATCTGTTCAAAATACGATTGTGCAACCGGGTTAATATAAATTATTTTTTCATTTTCATCGGCAATAACTATCGGAAAAAAAAGTGAGTTAAACGAATGGAAAAGCAGTTTAGTTTGTTTAATTTCAAAAGTATTATCACATTTGCAAATCAGCATTGCACCGATAAGTTCTTCATTTTCCCGAATCACTTCGATGGATATATCGAACTTCGCAGGTATATCCGCAGAAAATTTAACATTTTTTACCTGAATTTCACATTCATTTTTATTTTCGCTACAAATTTTTTCGATATCGAAATCATCCCCGAACAAATTTTTGCAGTTAATACCGACTTTGGCACCGAACTCATGAGAGATTCTATTGCACCAGATTATGCCCCCGACATTATCGACAAGCATTACAGGTGTTTCGGAATAATTATCCGCAAATTCATACAAATATTTTTTTATATCGATTTTACTTTTCATTATTTTTTCTCAATGTGATTGTAATCGACCAGGCAAGTCCACCGAAAAGAACTACTATTGCAATCGCTAATGTTACCCATGCGGAAAATGGCATATCGACTCCTTGATATTGGAATTCAAAATCCAAAGCCAAAGCAAAACTTGCAAAATTTTCTACCCATTTGCTTCTTCGAGACAATATAAAATACCGAAATTATACAGACACAGTGCGAAATTCATTAAAATATCGCGCAGGATTATTTTTCATCGGGTAATTTTTCAGATTTCATTTCGAGAATAACTCGACGATTAACAGTTCTACCCTCTGGCAATTCATTGTTTCCTATAATAGCGATTTCACCCTGCTTAGTATCGGAATTCCATCGGCGAATCGCATAGGGTTCTCGTTCGCCATAGCCCTTAGCTTTCAAAATTACATGATGGTTCTCGAGCCATTTATTTAATTCGGCATCGTTTCCGAGTCCGAGTAAATAAATCATATATTTTTTAATATTTTCAAGTTCTCTTTCGCCACGTTGCTGTGAAAGTTTTAGATTCGCATATTCGGGACCGATGGAGTCCGTATGTCCTGTAACAGTAGCAATTAGTTGATATTGTCCTTTTTCTGCACGATAAATGAGCCGTCTGGCAACATACTCGACTCTCGATTCGAGAAATTTCGACTGCGGGACATCCTCATTGAACATAAACACCACGATTACGAGACTTTCGATTCGTTTCCCCTGTTTAGAAATTTTTATCGCCATCGTGTCGGATGTCGAAACGAGTTTTTCACCCATTTTGTCCCAGACTTTTAGTTTGGCAAAATATTTCTCATCGAAATCTAGCAACATACCAGCTTCGTCGCGCCAATCCCATGCGATACCATTCGGTATCTGACCCTTGCCAGCAGCGAGAACTCTAATAGGAATTCCTCTTTCATCGACAATCGATACAGCAAAGCTATCGACACCGGCATCGATTTGTGCATCGACATTAACGAGATTTTCCTCGGAACCATCGACCGTGTAATCCTCGAGAACTCTATCTGCCTCCTTAGGACGATAGATAACACCCTCGGGATTGGGAAATACATAAATCTCGTTCGTCGGAACAGTAGATTCGTATGCTTGATGAATATAAACCCTTTTCTCAAATTCATCACCGAGTTGTTTTTTGAGCCATTTAGCTGTGTTTGCAGCTCGTTTAAATGCCAATGCCGCTTCTTTATTATTACCGGGAGCAGCATATCCCTCGACAAGCATTATTACTTCATCGTTGGCTTTCATAAGTTTTCGCATCTGTGGAATAAATCTAGAAATATCCTCTGTATTTTTCGGCTTGGTCGAAGTGCCATCGAATGAAATCTTAGTCAGAAAATCTTTTCCCTCGGTGAACCAGGCATTAAGTTCGACACGGCGATTTTCTTGGTGCATCATTTTTCTATCTCGCGGAATAACCTGTTCCTCGGGCAAACCAGCACGAGACTCACCGGGGTCGTATCCCTCGCGTTTAATTTGAACCTTTTCTGCTGGTGAACCGAGTGAAATCAATCTTTGCCTAACAGATACCGCTCTTTGATATGCCAATTCATCGGGAGCGGAAACCTCGTCGGTTTTTTGGTCGAAATATCCTTGAAGCTCTATCTGAACATCGGAATTTACTTTTAATCTATTTGCCACAATCGAAAGCATTCTATCGAATCTATGGTTCACATCGGTCGATTTATCGCCGAAAAAGACGATTGGAATTATCGGTTCTTCCTCTTGATAAAGTAAAAGTTTCGACACCGAAAGTGTGCGCTGCTTGGGTTCGATTGTTCCCTCGGGACGGCGGAATACGGACATATCTGCGAAACCGACATTATTATCCTCATCGACCTCCTCGATTTTACCTTTTATCGCCGGCAATTTTTTGGCATAGTCATCCACCGCAACATAAATCGTGTAATCACCTTTTGTCGGTGGTATCCATTTTTTCTTCAAAGACATCGTTTCGCCTGGTTTGATATAAATTTTCTCGATAGGCAAAGCTAAAACCCAATTGCCATCGGCATCCTGATAATATATCGAAACGGGAACTTTTTTCTCGAATTTTTCACCTCTATTCTCGATTTGTGCCGATATTGTAACTTCATCGCCGAGAACAACTCTATTTGAAACAATCGAAATAGAATTTTCTACAATCGCTAAATCCTCGACAGGCACAGGCGGCGGCTCGACAAAAAGATTGAATGTTATTCTGTGCGTAGTCAGATACTCCTTTGCAAGCTCGGTTCCAAGCGGGTAAAGTGCCGCATAGTCGAGTCCCCAACTGAATTTTTCGCCCCAGTGCATATACCCGAGACCGAGTGCGGTTTCCTGACGATTCCAGCCCGCTCGCAAAGCGAAATTTTCGCCGAATGTTTTCTCTACACCGATGTGAATATCGAGTTTTTTATCAGACGGCGCCGACATTTTATATTCTACCTCGACAACGGGCTGGATAAAATCGAAATCGAGACCGAGACCCGCTCGCACTTTCATCGGCAGTTGACTCGAACCATCCTGCGAAATAGAAATATCGGGTTGAGTAATATTTTTCACCGATGTCCCAAATGATAGCCATTCAACAGGCCGAATATATATTCCAGCATCTGCTGAATATGTCATAGAATTTGCGCCATCGAGCAACAATGGGTCGGCAGGGTCGAATTCATTGAACGAACCCGAATTAAACCAACTTCGCCAAAGTGTGAAATTCGCACCGAGTGAAACACATTTGCCATCGGGATTGCCCCAGATTCTTTTGCCATAGCCGAGAGTCAATTCACCCTGCGCATACACATCTGAGAGAAATTGAGTGTATGAAATTCCAATCGAACCATAACGGAATTTTCTATCGAGATGGATAACATAGCTGAGTCCGCCCTCCTGCAAGAAATCGTCGGTAATTCCAATATGGAAAGCTGAATAATTGAGAGCGAGTGCCATTCTTTTGAAAGCATCCATAGCGGCGGGATTCCACACGGGAGCATTGCCATCGAGTGCGACAGCGGAATATGCTCCGCCCATACCGAGAGCTTTTGCCGAGGTTTCATCGACCTGAGCGTGAAGCGCACCGAACATTAATACAATTACAAGGAAATTAATTGTTAAAAACTTTTTCATTACTCCTCCTTGGGATATTAAAAACTTTCCATTACTTCCTATTTCTTTTGCCAAATGTCTCCGCTTCCATCCAAATATATAAAGGAAACAACTCATTTACGAACCGATACGAACCTCTTTTGTGAAAAAACACATAAGAAAAATTCATACAAATTTAATGAACTATCTTGTTCATCTAAAAATAGTTATCTACCTCGCCACGCTGATTGTGCCATTGCAGACTGCCTCGTCATCGACAACAATTACATAAACATAGACACCTTGCGAAACCACTACATTATTCTCATCTTTACCATCCCAACTCCAGCCCTCATCACCGAAATCGGTTATTGTCCGCACAAGATGCTCGTATCTATCGTAAATATAGATTTTCTTTGTAAATTTTCCACTGCGCATATTCGGGAAATGGAAAACCGTGTAATCGTTATATCCATCCCATAAACTAGGAGTAATCGGGTTCGTTCCGCGATAGCAAGGAGTTTCACTCATCGAGAATGTCCAACTCGTATCCAAAATATTCGCACCGTGTTCGCAGAAATCCTGAACAGCGATAGAATCTCCCGCTCGCACACGAACTGTAACAATTTCATTATCCAAAAATGATAATCCTGCAGAATCGGTATTAAAATTGAATACATTTCCAGTATGCGAAAGGAATGAAGTAACCTCGAAAGTGCCATCACTGTTCGTAACCCAAGTTTGAACAGAATTCGTATCGAGACCGGCGGTAGACTCGATAATAGGACCGATATCGTCGAGTTGGAATGTAACACCGAATGCGAGGTCGGTAACTTCCTCGCTTTGTGCAGGAATAGCATTCGAAAGCACCGGCGATGTAATATCGACGAAAAATGTCCAGTTATAATCCATTCCTGGAGTTCCGTAAGAATCGTAAAGTCCTGTCAAACTTATCTGCACAGCACCATCGGTAAATACCGCAGTGCCAGATGGATGAAATTCGATTGTGCTGCTCGATTGGTCATATATAAGTTGAGCGCTGCTTGTATCATAAGGAACTCCATTGACATAAAGCTGGATACTATCCGCTATAATTCCTGTGGAACATTGAACCTGGATTATGATTACCTGGTCTTCGCAGGATGTAAGCGAACTTTCGGGCGGTGAAATCAATGTCGCTGTTGGAACTTCCGTGATATCGATAGTTTGGAGATTATCATCGATAGGTAAAGCATCCGCTATTTTTCCTCTGCCGAAATCGTTATCGTAAGCATATACTCTAAATGTAATTTCGCTTCCACCAAGATGAGGTGGTATAGTTCCGACCCCTGCTGTCGTGAATGTAGTCTCATCGATTGCCACGAGGTCGAGTCTGCCAGCATAATCGATATCGACTTCACCATCGTCATCCCAGATAAGATACGGCGCCATATATGCAGGATAAGAACCCGAACCATCGTAAATATATGATGGTGAACAGGTATCCACGCCCGCTTCATCGTGAAAAATAACAGTAATGGGAAAAGAAGTATTTTCCTGAGCATATTGTGGATTATAATCTGCAACAATCGGTGGGAGAGTATCATTATCGGGAGTGTAGAAAAATTTATGATTATCCTGCACTGGATTCGGTCCGCAATAATCCTCGCTTACATTATCGCCGCATCTGCTGATACCGTAAATAATCGAATCGTCGTAGAGATAATTGAAACCGATACTTGTCGGGTTGAAACCTATTTCACCTGTTGCGGAATTATAATCGACAGCACCATCGCCGACAGCGAAAGTATGCGCACCCGTTAAAACGCCGACTATTCCGACAAGAATCGATGAACTATCGACACCCGAGCAGTCATCCTCGACCACCGCAGAAATCGGGACGGTCAAACCGAGTGTATCGCCATCGGAAATAGATGTGCTAATAACTTGCGGACCGATTAAATCTGGAAGGAAAAATAATGTATCGGGTAGAGAAATATTTTCGAAAAAGTCCTTAACAAATACGACAACCTGCACGGTTTCACAACTCGTATAGAATCCAGCGGGAGGAGTGATTGTAAAATTAACATTAGTCATATCCGACCCTGTCCAACTTGCCTGAATATGGTCGGGATAAACGAGAATATGCCCATTTATCGAGATTGCGAAACCTGTCGTATCGACACCGAGGTCATCGGTGCAATTCACCAGAATCGTCTGTCCCGGGCAAGCAGTAGTTATCAAATCGCTCGGTGAATACGGCGGACTAATTATATTTGCCACAGGTCTATTTCTTTCGGGAAGTTTCAATCCATAGTAAGTATTATAGACAACCGAACCGCCGGGCGGCACAGTCCGAGGATACCAATAAATCAAAACACCACTATCATAATAAGAACCGTAAGTTGCTGTATAATCCCAGGTAACACTATTATAAGTTCCCCACGAACCGACTAAAAATCTGTCGGGTGTAACAGCATCGAGATCGGACAAAATACCTTGAGCCACTAATGTAGTCGGTCCCCAAGGCGGGTCATCCTCGCCGGCATACCAGATATTTGGCATAACATCGCTGAGTAGAAATTCCTGTTCCACCGCAGCGTATCCATAACTTGTCGCAAGCGGAGCGGCATCATTCGACCCAATTTCCGTATCCATTTCCAACATTACTCCGACATCGTGAGCGACAACATCGGGATTTTCAACGATGTATTGAATTAAAATAGTTCCAGTAGTATCGCATCGTGTTCCTGTAAAAGTCGACCAAAAAGTTGGTGAGAAAAGACTGTCGGAAGGAATCGAACCGGGCCATGTTATAGCGGTATAAGTATTTCCATATACATGAATCGGGCTGAGATTTTGCATAATCAGAACTCCACCTGCGAGCCATCCGCTGTGGATATATTGTGTAGAATCGACAACAATTCCACCTGTTAATGGAAATGGTTCGTTTATAATCGTATCGAGAATTGCATATGAATGTCCCGATGCAGTAGAAGTCAGCAATGTTGGAGCTGGGGAAGATGGAGAATCGTTATAACTGTAATATGAATCATCGACCTTAAACACAGCGTGCGACGACCACGGGTCACTTGGATAACTATATATCAATGAAGTATTCGGTGGAGAATATAAACTCGATGTGCCGATATTGAAAGGTCCTGCCTCATAAAAAGCATCGGAAGTATTCAATATCTGAACCGCTACATATTCATTTTGAATTGGACCGAGAGTCATAGTGCTTTTCGAACCGCTGTGCGGAGCGAGACCCATTTTCCAATTATGATATCCTGTCGGGTCGGTCGGTTGAGCCAAAACAAGCGAAAAACCGATTAAAATAATAAAAACAAAAAGGTGCTTATTCATTGATTATCCCCCTTTATAACTTCAAATTTTATTTAGAATATTAAAAATATTTTTTTTTTAAGAGAAAGTCAACTTAAATCGAATGGAAAAAATAAGAATTTTTAAAAATCCCTATGAAATAAGAAGATATCGAGATAAAATTTTTTATTTTAAATTTTTAAATTAAAAAATCGGTGTCGAATTTTATTAAACAAATATGGAAATAATCATCTTGCAATTGTTACTGTTCCCTCGCAAACCACATCGGAACCGACCTCGATTATGTAAGTATAGACTCCTTGTGGAACAGACTTTCCTTTGCTATCTATACCACGCCATCGAGCAAGTTCCTTTGCCTTACTACCTGCAGGAATTTCGATTTCCTTTACTTCGATACCATAATTGTCAAAAATATAAATTGTTCCATCGATATCACCCATATCTGGAAATGCAAACTGGCAGAAATCATTTCTCCCATCGAGATTCGGCGTGAATGGATTAGGTATTCGCCGGCATTCGCAAAATGAAATATGTATATCGAACTCGATTGTATCGGAACAGTCATCGGAATATTCCGCTATCGCTCGATAAACCGTTGTTGTTTCTGGGCGAACAAGTATACGACTATTCTCATTCGCGAGTATGCCATCGCTCGGCTGCCAATCCATAGACAGGTCCGACATATCGTAACCCAAACTCGTAAGTGTCAACCAAGCTTCCTGACCATAACATAACGAAGTAGGTCCATCGATTGAAACCGAAAGTGTGCAAGGTGATTCGCATAATAAAACATTTAACTCGAATTGAACCGTATCGGCACAATCTTCAGAATATTGGGCTATTACTCGATATACCGTCGTGGTTTCGGGAGCGACAAGAATACTATCGCCATCGTTCTCGATTATGCCATCGCTCGGCTGCCAATCCATAGACAGGTCCGACATATCATAATTAGAACTTACGAGTGTCAGCCAGGTTTCCTGTCCATAGCACAACGAGTCGGGTCCATCTATCGAAACAGCGAGACTACACTGTTCCTCGCATACATAGAAATTATCTTCGATTTCTCCGCGAAAACAATTTCCAGCAGTATCGCAAATTCCCTGAATTATGATTACATTTTCTTCTGGAATATATAGACCAGCCGTGTCCACCATTGAAAGTATAAAACCGAATAATGTATCATCTAACTGAACAATCTCCTCGTCACCCCAATAATAATATCCGCCGACAGTTATTATTTGTAGCGATGACAAATCGATAGCTTCAGGCTCATCGTGTAGAACAAAATATATAGTGTCGGGCCAACAGGAATCTGCATATATGTATCCGCTCGGGGGAATTATGTTACCCGTGATGGAAAATGTTCCGCAAGTGTCGCAGCTGATGTGTCCGAAACTATCCGTCGCACAGACTACGACTTGCATCGCATTGGAAATAGCATATGGATATACCCAATCGTAGTTACCATCGTTGCGAGTGGCAGTAATTGTAATATAATTTTCCCCATCAACAGTGTAATATATCCTAATTGAATTTAGCGGACCAAATGTTAGCGGGTCAATGAAAGAATCCGTTGCTGTCCATTGGATTGTCGCTGTCTCGCCGATTTCGCCATCGGGAGGGCAAATTGTAGAAACATCAGGGTGTTTCGTATCGACAGGACCGGGGTCGCTCTCGGCAGCACAATAAATCGCACCGAATGGACACTCGATTGTAAATGTGTATAAATAAACTGAACCCAGCGATGAACTATCCGTAATCGCGATAAGCACATCATCTTTCGAATCAGCATTCACATCACCAGCAGAGGAAACAGAACCGCCCAAACCAAGATAAAATGTTTCTCCTGTTATAAAAATATCCGCGGTGGATGCACTATGTTCCCCCAGTAATGTTGACAAATCGAGGAATATATACGCTCGTCCACCATAAGGTGCACCTGCACCACTTTCATTTGCGCCAATAATAACATCGTCGAAACCATCGTTATTCACATCACCAGCGGAAGAAACAGAACAACCAAAATTGTCTGGACTTGTTTCACCTGTAATTATTACATCAGCGGCAGATGCGTTATGTTCTCCCGAAAATGTTGGACTGCCGAAAAATATATATGCTCGCCCAGCATCACTTCCGCCTGCATCGTTGGCATATGCTCCTATAATAACATCGTAGAAACCATCGTTATTCACATCGCCGGCGGAGGAAACAGAATTGCCGAGATAGTCGTAACTTGCCTCACCTGTGATAATTACATCAGCGGCAGATGCGTTATGTTCTCCCGAAAATGTTGGACTGCCGAAAAATATATATGCTCTACCGGCATAACTTCCGCCTGCACTGTTGTAATATACTCCAATAACCACATCATCGAAATTATCGTTATTCACATCGCCAGCGGAGGAAACAGAATTGCCGAGATAGTCGTAACTTGCCTCACCTGTGATAATTACATCTGCTGTGGATGCGTTATGTTCTCCCGAAAATGTGGAACCACCGAAAAATATATATGCCCGACCAGCAGCGCCTCCGCCTGCACTGTTGTTATATGCTCCAATAATAACATCGTCGAAATCATCGTTATTCACATCGCCGGCGGAGGAAACAGAACAGCCAAGATAGTCTGAACCTGCTTCACCTGTAATTATTACATCAGCGGCAGATGCATTATGCTCTCCCGAAAATGTTGGGCCGCCGAAAAATATATATGCCCGACCAGCAGCGTATCCACCTGCAGTGTTGTATAGTGCTCCAATAATCACATCGTCGAAACCATCATTGTTCACATCGCCGGCTGAGGAAACAGAACAGCCGAAACAGTCCCAGTCCGCCTCACCAGTGATTATTACATCTGCGGTGGATGCATCGAATTCACCCGATAGCGATGGACCGCCGAAAAATATATATGCTTGTCCAGGACTGCCAGCATATTCATCACCCATAATCACATCGTCGAAACCATCGTTATTCACATCGCCAGCGGAGGAAATAGAATGCCCCAAATCACCCCATGCGGAAGCGCCTGTGAAACGCGCAGAACACCAAAATGTATCGTCATCGAAAGTTATAGCTGGCGGATGAAGCGTATCGGTAGAAATTGTTCCACCGCCACTGCCACCTGAATCGGCTACTTCTATCAGAAAAACCCAGTCCGAACTTTCTCTATTCGGCACATCGGTTCCAGCTTCCCATACTATAACGAGCGAATCGCCAGGTGGAATATCGTTTCCGACAGCGCCGGTAACTGTTACGCACGGCACACTCCAGGTTAATCCACCATCGGAGGAACCTAAAAGAACTATATTCTGTGCGGTATCTGCGATTAAATCATAGACGATATAAACGGTATCTGTGCCATCGGTGCGCTCCCAGAAACGAACATTTTCAATCGATGCGACAATATCGCTGTCCGGTGGACACGGACAAGGAACTGCGATTCCTTTGCAAACTCGTTGAGTCGGTGCATTCTCGATGCAAACATTATATCTATAAGTGTTGCCGAACCAGTTTTGCCTTTCGACACCGACTGTATCGGGAACGATAAACCATCCGGACGAATCCGTTGTTATGGAATAGGTAGGAATGATTTCTCCGCCGAATGTCATCGTAGCGGAAAGCAAAATATTTTCGCCGAAAAACCAAACGGTATCGCCTATATCTGCGCAGTATGGCTCGAAATGAAAGAGATAAAGCCAATCGCAATACACCTTTATCAGTATTTGATAAAAAACTTCCAGATATTCAAAAGTAAGCCTATGATAACCCTGCATGGCATCGGATGGAACTATAAATGATATATGTGTGCTGTCGAACCATGTGAAATCGATTTCTTCATCATCGAAATAGAATACGAGTTCGGGAGAATTTGGAATAGATGTTCCCCAAATATTCACCACATCACCCGGGTTAGCGCAGGATAGTGAATCAAAAGAAACTATTCCCGCTGGTGGTAAACAATCTTCTAAAGTATCTTCACTCACACGAGCGAGAGCAAGCGTAATATTATCTATAAAACGACAGAACATTGGGTCACAATAATCTATCAACGAATAAGCACAATCTAATACAACGATTCTTCCTCCTAAATGACAATCACAATCTTCACCATCTGTGCGGTATGGGTAACTTATTGCCGCTCCGACATGCTCGGAATCGGGAGTCCATACAAAGGCATACGCAGGAAATTCAACACTTATACCAACAGATTTTATAAAAGTAAGATGATCGATTCCATTTGTTATTGGCGGCAATGGATTTATATTAGAAGTACGTACTATTTCATAAAGACTGTATGGCAAATAGAAAGACAATCCTGTAACCCACCTTGGATCACTAAAAAGATCTCCATAAGGACCTATGGCGGGAATCTCATAACAAGACTCAAAAAACTTCCCGAAAGTCGTTATCAAAATATTTCCGCCATGACAGACAAAATCTATTAACTGTGTTCGCTGGTCATAATTAAAACCTACCGTGGGTGAGAAACAACCACCAGCAGTATAATGGTGCATCAGAATGACCATATCGTAATCGGACAAATCAGGGAATCTTCCTTCGATTGTTGTATAGTGTATCTCTGCACCGTGCGCTGTAAGTGTATCCCACAACGATTGATATGTGGTTCTATCGTACCAGCCGCACATAGGTGCATCATCCACTAAGACCTTGTGCTGCGCAAAAACAATGTTAATAGAAAACAAAAATAAAATCAAAATTGTAGCGGAAATATTTTTATACATTTTGAACCTCTCCATCATTATTTTTTTTATATATAATTTAAAAAGCATATATTCAAAACATAATTTTTGAAAAAATGCAAAAATTTTATTTTTTTATCTTTGAAATTTGAAATTTGTGAAATAGATTTGAAAATAAATCTTTAAAGGTGGTTATTTTTTATGAAAATCGTAGTGTCGGGTATATTGGGAAAAGTGGGAAAATCATTGGTCGAGGTTGCAGAGAATGAAGGCGAATTCATCGTTGCAGGAATAGATAAAAAACGTTCCAAAATAGCTGAAATCCCTATTTACTCCGATGTCGAAGACCTTCCTACAAATGTCGATTGCGCTATCGATTTCTCATCGCCCACGGGCGCTGTCGATATCGCTCGATGGTGCGAACATCATAAAATTCCACTCGTCTGCGGCACAACAGGACTAAACAATAATGCTATGCGAATTATAAAAATATCCGCCAAAAAATGCCCGCTCTATTACGCATCGAATATGTCGATTGCGGTTGCGATATTGATGAAATTTGCCGAGACCGCAGCGAAAATTTTGCCCGATTCCGATGTCGAGATAATCGAGATGCACCATCGAGAAAAATCCGATGCTCCAAGCGGAACGGCGCTTTCATTCGCTAAAAAAATACTTTCTGCTCGCGGATTGGATGAAAATGCACTAACATTCGGTCGCAGTGGACATACAGGCGTTCGTCCCGACAAACAAATTGGAATTCATTCGCTTCGCGCTGGTAAAATTGTCGGCGAACATCAAATTATATTTGCATTGCCCGATGAGGAAATTATATTTATTCATCGTGCAGAGGATAGGAAACTATTTGCGCGTGGAGCTATAAAAATCGCCCGTTGGCTTGTCAGAAAACCCGCGGGCTTTTATACTCCCGCAAAATTTATTTCATCTAAATTGGAGGTTCGATTATGAGATTTTTAACCACATCACTGATTTTGTCGATTTTCGTTATCGGGTTCGTTTTCGCGCAGAATCCGCCGAGGGAATTAACCGCAGAAAGCAATCTCGACAGTCGGGTCGAACTCGGCTGGCATGCGCCACTCGAAACAGTGGAAACAGTCGAGCTCGCATACGACGATGGCACAGGCGGCGGTCTCGATGATGGCGAACGAAACGATATCTTGTCCGTGCGGTTCACTCCAACCGAACAATGCTCATTGATTTCCGTAAGATTTTTCGGATATTGTCCATATCCCGAAATTCCTGTCGAAATCGGTGTGTATTTGGATAATGGTTCGGGACGACCCGATATATATCATGCACTTTATACTGTCGAGCAAAATATTATAACGGGCTGGCAGAATGTCGATTTGTCTGCAAGCGGTCTCGTTTTCGATGCCGGTGAGGAATTTCATATCGGAATCAAGAAAATAGTCTCGCCGGATACTTTTTATCACTATATAGTTCACGATAACGACCCTTGCCCCGAGGAGCGAAGTTGGATGTTCGATTACAGTTATTTTTCATTTATAGCTGTTCCCGGCGACCTTCAGATAAGAGCGTTAGTTTATTACGATTCCGGTTCGATTTTCCTTTCATCCGAAAACAAAAGAATCGTGCCATTCGAGTCCACGCCATTCGAGCGAAGAGCATTCATCCCCGAAGATGTCGAATATTATACCATATACCGCGGCTCTAATCCCGATACTTTAGAATTAGAATTTCTCGAATATACTTCGGATACATTTTTCACCGACAATTCGGTTACAAACGATGTAGTATATTACTACGGTATTAAGGCACAACATACGACTTATGGGACTTCACCGTTTTCCAATATCGTTTATGCAGTTCCGAGAGTGCGAAGTTCTACCGCTTATGTCGATACGATAATTCTCGACGATGGCGAACCGAATGCAACAGCATTCTATTCCGAGGGTAATGGTTTTGGAACCTGTTTCCAACTCAACCAAGTTGGACTTTTGAGGTCGGTGTTATATCTTTTCAATGTTACAGGGCAATTTCGCCCGCAGATTTGGTCGGCGGATTCTAATAATGTCCCCGAAAATATTTTGCTCGAATCGACATCGTATCTTCCGATAATCTCACCCGGCTGGCGTGATGTTAATATCTATGGATGGGATACAATCGTTGTTAATGAACCGTTTATCGTATCCTGCATTGTCGGCGATTTCTACACGGGGCTCGCGGTCGATGTCCCCGGAAGCGCTCCATCATTCGATTATGGCGGTGGAAATTGGAATCCAATTGCCGATTCGACATATATGATTAGAACTGTCCTCGAATATTATGACGATGCGGCATATTATAATCTTCACTATGGCTGGAATCTCGTGAGCTTGCCGATTATCCTCGATTCGAATACTGTCGATTATGTATTCCCGACCGCTACGAGCGGTATTGCATGGGAATGGAAATTCGATACAGAAAGCGAAGAATGGTTCTACGATACGACATCGTTCCTCGAACCCGGCAAGGGATATTGGATAATATCGAGTGTCGACACGATGTATGTAATCGATGGCGGAATCCCTGTGCATTCGCTCGATATTCCACTTCATCCCGCATGGAATTTTATCGGCGGCACATCGAATCCGGATGGCTATTATATATACGACCTTTCGACAGAGCCCGACAGTCTTCTAACCGACCATCCGATAGTCTATACTTACGATTTTCATCGTTCTGCGATGGTCCCTGTGAACTATATACTTCCAGGGAAAGGATATTTCGTTCTATCCTGGGACAGTGGCACACTGAATCTGCGATAGCTTAAATATTTCGCCATTCGCTGCGAAGATGTCGGCGCAAATTTGCTCTTTGCAATTGAATTGGATGAAACAAACCACGAGAAAGAGGTAATGGCTGAGAAAAAGAAGTCACCTCGCAAGGGCAGTAACAAGTGGTTGCTTCCGAATGAAAAGCGATTACTTGCGATGGAGAAAACGCAAGTTTTCATGTAAGGGTTCAAAATTTTGAACCCCTACGACACCGCAATAAAAACAAAAGAGGCATATTATGCGAAATGTAAACATTTTGAACAAGCGACTTCAGTCGTCTGCCAGAAGGAAAAGCAGCATCCCGCCCGGGCGGGACGCTGTTCACATCATCGTCATTGCGCTGGTGATTTTCGCCGCTGGCTGGACGCTCGCTTATGGCGGAAACTTCGCTGATGCAAGCTACTCCGTCGCGCAGACAACCGACGGCGGATATATCGTCACAAGATATACATATTCCTGCGGCACAGGCGAAAGTGATGTCTATCTTGTTAAGACCGATGCGGCGAGCAATGAGAGTTCCAATGAAGCGGTGTTTTCTATGCGTTCCGACAGTGCGGAGTTGTTATATACACCCGATTCTCCATCGAGTTCGCAGAACCCCGCATTTTCAACGACTGGCGACACGATAATATTTACGCTTTTCGACGAAGGATACAATTGTGGTCCCGCAGCATTATATTTGATGTGTCCTGGAGAAGAACCGTTTCTACTCCTCGAAGATTACGATGTTGACAATGTAAATCTTCCCGGTGCCTGCTGGAATGGTGTTGTAGATAAAATCACATTCGCATCGGATAGAGAGGACATCGATGAAATCTGGACGATAAATTCCGATGGGAGCGCTCCATTTCGAGTAACGCATCATTTGCCGCCGAATTACTTTACAGAACCGAGTTTTTCCCCAGACGGCGAATGGATTGTTTTCGAGGAAACGCAGGATACTACCGAAGAAGAGGAGTATAACAGCATTTGGAAAATTCGTGCAGATGGCACGGAACTTACGCGGCTTACGAACGGTCCCGCCGGCGGCACAGACGATAGACAACCAAACTGGTCTCCTATCGGCGATAGAATTCTTTTCCAACGGCATATTCCTGGAAGCGATAATTGGGATATTTTCACGATGGCACCCGATGGAAGCGATATTCAGCAGGTTACAACCGACCCATCGTCGGATACGGATGCCAGTTGGTCTCCCGACGGATTATGGATAGTGCATTCTACAGACTATGGCGCTCTCGAGCATCCGAGTATTTTTGTTATCTCCGCTGCTGGTGGCACTCCGATACGCATCACAAACGACCCCAATAGTGAAGATGGTGCGCCATCCTGGTCTCCCGATGGAAATTGGATTGTATTCGAATCTCACATCGCTTCCGACGAGGATTCTCCATCTGCGCTCTGGCGAATTAGAACGCCAGATTTATCTATTGAAGAAGGTGCAAAATCATCGACATTTGAAATTAAAACTTTTCCGAATCCATTCAATTCATCTGTCGCCATCACCGCGCCCGCGGGAGCGGAGGTAGAGATATACGATTTGCGGGGGACACTTCGACTACGCTCAGTGCCCGATACGCCCCGGTCGTTGAGCGAAGTCGAAACGACCGATAACCGCACATTCATCTGGACACCCGACCAAACAATGGCATCGGGGATATATCTTGTGAAAGCCACAACAAAAGATGGTGGGACGGCGGAGAAGAAAGTGATGTTGGTGAGGTAAGTTTCTGAACCTGTGATGAGAATGTCTCTGGATTCCGCACCGCAGGTCGGGAATTGAATCCTACCTATGCGGGATTATGACTTGTGGAGCTTTCAGCTCTTTTTAATTG
>JAGGZE010000063.1 GCA_021162205.1 bacterium | reverse complement strand
TTGTTGGGCGACCCAACGGGTCGCCCCTACAACATTCCCCCGCAAATCGTAGACCTTTAAGGTCATTTCATCGCATTGCGTTTCTTCCCGATGGAATCGGGAATTCATTGCAATGCCAGCGGAATTTCCATTATACGAAATTGTGATTCTGCACGATGAATTGAATGGATTGGGATATGCAAGAATCGTCAATTTCTCGGGAACAATCTTTTTATCATCTGAAACCGACAATTCTGTGCTATGCCACCAAATCGCATCGAATGCAATATTGTAGCCCGACGAATCTGCGGCATCACCGAGATATACTTTTTCATCCGTATTACCCGTAAAATAATATGTCCCTAAACCGACCCATTCGTTCAGATGTGCCGATTGGTCGACAATAATAGTGTCCTCACCGTCGGCGTGGAAAATTCTGTATCGTGCATTTGCCTCGGCATTAGTTCCAGGAATATGAGCCATAACTTCATAATCGCCTGGATGAGGCAAAATCGGATACCATTTGCCATAACAAACATCATAAGAATATGAGGTCGAGTTCGTCCAATAGAAATGTCCATCGTATCCACCATCGACTTCACGCCACCAGACAGAATCCCCATAATGATAAAATGTCGGGTCGAAATCATCCACGATTGTGTCCATTGCTCCAATCCATACCCATCTGACAGCATCGGCGATAACAACATCGCCATCGACCGCACCTCTATCGCTTATGCCGACATATCCAGAGTTGCCAGCATCGAATAAAAATCTTCCGATATAGTGCCAGCCAGTTGTTCCAGTTTTCTGAGAAACAAAGAATGAATCATTGAATGCACCCCATACTCTAACAAATACGCTGTCGCATCTATTCGAGGCGGGCATCCAACACATATAGACATCATAAGCACCCGTGTCTAAAAGCGATGGTGTCCATCTTGCCCAATTTTCTATCATATCGGTGGCATCGCACCAAAGATAATCATTTTCCCAGCCCGAATCGGGATATGCTCCCACAGTCCAGTTGTCCCAGTCGCAGTTGAATCCCGGGTCGCCATCATCGACGATTATTCCATCGACCACAAATTGTTCCTCGACAGCACCCCAGAATGCAGGGTCCCCGTCGTCGTATCCGAGCGCCCACCAGCCGACACCCTGCAATCCCTGTGCTTTTGCATAGGCATATCTCGCATCGAGCGATGTCGAATCCGAATACCAGCATTGATGCCAACTACTATAACGATACCACGGCGATGAAGCATCGGTATCCCAAATTCTTCCATAGGTTTCAGCATTTGCGATTGCATTTATATATATCACAGCGGAACCCGAGCCAGTGGTCGCTGCACCCTTGTCGGGACCATCGCAGGGCCAATCGTAGCCGTATGATGGCAGTCCGATAACAATTTTCTCGGGCGTTCCGCTTTGAGTAATATAATGATTTACCGAATATGCAAGGTCCCACGATGCACTCGGGTCATCTAATGGGTCCACCGCTCCTGTGTATGCAGAACCGCTCCAATGATAGCCATAACCCATTATGAATAGTGCATTGCAATAATCTTTCAATTGGTCGGTAAAATAGCAATCGTTCCAATCGACCGATGGCAAACATATCGATAGCCAATATCCAGAACCGCGAGTATCCAAACTTTCACGGAATTCCGACATAAATACTACGAGTTCATCGCCATATCCCGCACTTGGATGTTCGAAATCGATATTGACACCCGTTCCACCGCGAGCGAGCATCGCCTCGATAGAATTGTGAATGCAGTTTGCTCGTGCCGATGCGCTGGAAATTAACGAATTGATTACCGAATTATCGAATTGCGCTATGCAAAGGTCTACTGCAACGCCATTGGATAGTGCAGAATCGACCACAGTGGCATCGAACCAATGATTTGTAGCGGTGAGCGAGCCATCCGAACCCACCGAACAATTGAAATAAGCGATTCTGCTGAGCAAATCCCAACGGGGACAATTATAACTGCGTTCCCAATATGGCACGAAACCATATACGATGTGCGATAGTGTAGTCGTCGATTTCGTATGAATAGTCGGTCTGCCGTGGTGGAAAAGTGAATCGCCGAACATTATTTCCTGCTCATGATGAACCGAAATCGCCTGTCCAAATGCAGTCATAGAAAATGTCAGACAGAAAAACCAAATAAAATATTTCATGATTTCACCTCGTATAAATTTATTTGATATACACAATTCGTTTCGTTATCGTCCATTCGTCTCCCGCTGTCGCACGGACGAGATAGACGCCAGATGAAATCGATTCATCGGGACGCCAGATGAATGTGCGGTGCCCTGAACAAGGCGCTGTTGTGCCTTGCCCTGTAACAAGGGGCATCAGCCCCTTGTTCAATACAACATTCCCCCGCAAATCAGATATCTCCACCGTTGTTTGCGAAGGGCGTATGCCATACGTCCCTACATCAACCGTTATCCTGCACGATGAATTGAATGGATTCGGATGAACATCGAGCTCGAATGAATTCGGCATCTGCGGCTTTTCATCTATTTTATCCGGTCTGAAATCCAGGACACCAGTTCGCTGCTGATTTGCACGGAAAAATCCCCACGACGATTCGAGCGAATCCGCACAATAATTGGTTCGCCAGATATAAAGTTTGCTGTCCAATGCAGGAGCAACGATTTCGAGTTCGCCATCGCCATCGATATCGGCGATTGCCGCGGGGGAACTCAACCCGATTTGTGCTGTCAGCGGAAATCCCGGCATAACAGGTTCGCCATTCGACTCGAATGCATAGAATCTCGTATCGTTCGGCGTGAGAATTTCCTGCTGCCCATCGGCATCGAGGTCGGCAATCAACGGTCCAGACCAGTGCGGATTGCCGTAATAAATCGGGAAACCGCTTGCCATTACACCATCGGAGCTTAGCACATTCAATTGTTCGGCGGATGTATAAATTATCTCGCATCGTCCATCGCCATCGAAATCGGCAAGAGCGGGTGTTCGTATGCCGAGTCCGCCATCGGAACCGATAGTGTCCTGCCCTATCGGGAAACCCGTCAACAAATTGCCATTGCAATCGAAAGCGTAAAGTCCATGCGCATTCACATAGATAACGAATTCGAGTGTGTTCGGGTTGTCGTCGAGATTACCGACAGCGGGAGCTCCCCATACAGCGCCTGGAACCGTTATCGGAAATCCAGGTTTTCGCGAACCGTCCGACGACCAGGCATATATCAAACCCTGTCCGAGTGAATCCTCACCGCCGCCTGCGACTATATCGAGTTCGCCATCGTTATCGATATCGGCAACCGCCGGGGATGAATATGCAAATCCCGAAATAAATTCGGGCATACTATCCACAATAAAATTGTCGCCGATATATGGCGTGCCATCGTATCTGAAAATGAGCAGTTTGGATAATTCCACGAGTTGAATAATTTCCATATATCCATCGTTGTCGAGGTCGGCGAGAACGAGCGATGCGAGAGTCGAGTAGCCCGTCGTTATCGGGAAACCCGGTTTTGAATTCCCATAAGCATCTATTACGAAAAGTCTTGCCGAAACATTAGAGCGGTCTGCGAGAACGATTTCGGTTGTGCCATCGTTATCGATATCTGCGCAAGCCGGCGATGACCAGAAACCCCAATTAAATGGCATATTAGTGGAAAGTATCGGGTCGGGACCTGTCCCCAAATCGACCAAATCGGTGCCATCTGCGTGAAATGCACATATATTGCCATTTATATCGGCGACATAAATTTCCTTAATGCCATCGCCATCGGCATCGAGAACGAGCGGTGCGGCTCGAGGCCATACACCGAGCGGTAAACTTGCGGGGAAACCCGATAGCGATTCGAGTGTCCGCCAACCATATACCATTTCCGATGGAACGCTTATATTGCCGAAACAATCGACCGAAACAATTTTGTAATAAAATTCATAAAAACCATCGACATCGGCATCGGTGAATCGGGCATTTTCTATCGGTTCGGATGTTATTGGAATAAATTCGCCTGCACTCGTTTCGGAGCGAAGCACAATATAGCCGACTACCGAGCTATCATCGGGCGGATTCCATAGAACCGTGATATTGTCGCTGTTCGCTGAAATCCATATCGAATCGGGCGGCGGCGGCCTGCGAAGAAGCAGATTATAATTAAATCTCACCATAGCATTTCCAGCTGTGAAATCGACCGGCAATTCTCCCGCAAAATCGGCAGGGACAATGAAACCGAACCACAATGTATCGAACCCGCCGAATGGAATGTTATCGATTGGCAGTGAATCGGGTTCTATATCGAACGATGCCGAAAGCGAAACATAACTTTCGAAAATATTGCCGACAGCGGGGATTTTCAGAACGAGTCCTAATTTGGCTGAATCTCCCGCTTCCGGAAAATCGCCATAGAGATTACGAAATATCAAAAGAGTCGGTATCACAGATGGTCCCGCGATAGTCGATGTGAATGTATCTATTCTGCCATCGGTCTCGGCGATAAGCTCGACAGAAACTGGCATTCCAATAGAATCTGTTAGCCAATGGGCATCGCCATCGACTGCGAGTGTCTCATTGTGCGCGATAGATACAGCAGCAGAATCGACAATTCCCAGCGATGGAATTTCGATTTTCGAATAACCATCGAAATCGAGAAACCCGCTGTTGACAATTTTCCAAACCGGTTCGAATACCTCACCAGATTCGATTATGCTATCGCCATCGCCCCATAACTCCCGCAACGATGCTGAAACAGCATATATAAATCTCGATGATGGCGGATAAACAGGTATTTTAAATTTTTGCATTGGGAATGAATAAATCGTGAGCCAAACAGTATCCTCACCCGATAGATGGAAATGAATTGTGAAATCGTTTGAACCTACAAAATTGCGATATAGAATTTTATTTTTCCCTGCGAGAGCGATTAAAATCGAATCGCTTAAAGTGCCATCGATATGGACATTTAGAACGGTATCATCGAGTGCGAACGAGGTCGGGTCGAATGAGATACTTAATGAATCGGGAAAACGAGTTGGGAAAGGTATCAATGGATGACCCGAAAGTCCCAGTATAGCGACATCGTAAGGTCTTGCCGAAAGACTCGTATGCCACATAGATAAAAGTTCACCGGCAAACAACGGGTGTGAATCGCAAAAGATTTCCCATATTTTATCATCCATATACGATTCCGATGCCCATGCGGTATTAGCGTGAGCGAACATCCCGATACCGCCGCCAGAAGGATTTATAACCCACCTTCTGCCGATATTATCCGTGTCGATACGATTTACATCGCAGGAAAAAGTGTATATCAATGTATAATATCTATTATTCAATGAAGCTATGTCGTATAAAGTCAAACCTCCGCCCCCCGTTCTCGAACCCATAGATAAATTTATTTGATTTCCGTGGTCGTAGTGATTTATGAAAAAATATCCACTATCTAAAAGGGATATGAAGTTATCGGCGGTTATTTCAAAATCGCCGCCGCTTTCGATATAATTCGAATACATTCTCGTAACATCGAAAATCGAATCGAGACCTCTCACACTCAAAATAGTTTCTTTTTTAATCGCCCCCGTATTGTCTGTCCCCGATGTGTGAATGCTTCCGCCGACAAATAGCAGACTTTCGAAAAATGAACGGGGCATATCGAAACGATAACTGTCGAATTTTTGTGAGAACCCATAAATTTCAGCGGGAGTTTGTGCTTGAAGCCGTGCGAATAATATATCGGAGACAAAATCATCTCCCGCCGATTCGCCGAATTGATAATCGATATCGGAATTCATCGTGCCATCGAGCGCCGAATAGTAAATATCTGTCGGTGTTTCTGTCCAATGTCCCGCTAAATCCTGCGCAGTTATATATCGCACTGGAATATGTGTATAATCGCCAGCGATAAGAAGTGCTAATATTCCCCAATTTGCATAAGCATCCTGAATGAATTTGCGGATTTTCTCCTGATTATCTACCCCCGAATA
The DNA here is from genome assembly GCA_021162205.1 of bacterium. Taxonomy (GTDB): domain Bacteria; phylum UBP14; class UBA6098; order B30-G16; family B30-G16; genus JAGGZE01. The sequence continues at coordinate 4,323 of JAGGZE010000063.1, read as the reverse complement.
AAATGGATAAATGTCGTCGATAGATACGAATCTTGTGCTAAATCCATTTTCGGTTTCATCTAAATATTCCTTGCAGGATTCGATGAGAGAATCATCGGTCAGGACGAGAAAATCCACAGGTTTATCGCCGGGAAGCGGCGGAACATTATAATCGTTTTCAAAATCATCTAATATCTGCGGATTAGAATATTCAAACATATTAAAATTTTCGCAGACCGATGAAATAATTTTTAGTCTAATATTTTCAGCCAACGATGTCGAAACCGATGGTCTATTGGATTTAATCGGACTCGTATCGATTAAAAATATCACATTATTATGAATGAGATATTTCCCATCGGCAATGTATGTAATCGGGTGAAATTTTACAGTTGCAATAGAAAATCCCATAGCTTGCCCCGACGATGCGAGTTCGACAGTATTTTTTTGCGATTGCGCAACAAACCTGTGCATAGATTTCGATTTTTTACAATTATCGCATATCGGAGATGAATTCATTATTCGAGGCGGTTTCCAAAGAAAAAGTGTTTCGCAATCATCCTGTAAGATTTTCAAGGAAATTGCCATCTCATTCTGTGGAATAAGATATTGCAATGTTCTATATTCGATTGCTACCTCTCCATTTGTAGGTGAAATTCCATAAGGTTTCAGCGAAATAGATACACTATCGTTCTCATCCGATACAACTATCGAATCGATATCGGCTTTAATCTCGAATCGAATCGATTCTGCAAAAACAATATTTGCAATCATTAAAAGAAATAACGGGAACAAAGCACTCCATTTACCTCTTGCAATACCAATTTTCTTAAATTTCCTAAAACCATTCGACATTATAGCCAACCTTCCTTTCGATATATTTCGAGTAATGGTTCGATAGCATCGATTGGATTATGCACCTTACGAACCCATAATTTTCCTTTCTCACCGAATTCTGCACGCATTTTTAGATTTTCAATTAGTTCGATTAAAACTTTTTCAAGATTTTTTGCATTAGTATTTATAAATGGATGTTCACCCAAAAAAATTTCAAAATCGGGTAAAATCTCGCATACGGTTGGAATTCCCATAGCGAGTGCCTCGAGACCGCTGATGCCATAGCCGAGTTCTCCCAACTGGTCTATAAATATATCCAATTTCGATTTCTTAAGCAAGGATTGTCTATATGGCAAATTCTCGATTAGTATGATTTCGATATTTTTAAATTTTTCGGCTAATTTATTCAAAATCGCAAGAATTGTATCGGTGGCTTTTGTCGAGCGTCTTGTCGGCGAATGACCGATTCTAATTTGGCCATCGGTTATTTTTCCCGGTTTCGGCATATCATCGGCAAAAAAAGGATAAAAAAGAAACCTTGCTCGCGGATGAATAAGCGTATGGTCGAACTCGAATGTGAAAACATATTTTGCAATTTCATCGATTTTCTCGATAACTCCGCGCTTTCGTAATTCGCTGCCATAGTATATCGTGAGTATATTCCTATGTTTTTTAGCCCATTCGAGAACGAATTTCCCCGAGCGTAAAAATCCGATACCACCATCGAGAATTATTGTCGAATAGTTATCGAGAGATTGCAATGTGTTATTATTCGATAACTTATGCTCCCACAATTTATCTCTCACAGAAAATAAATACTTTCCAGATGATGATGGATTCCATATCGGCGGTTTTTGCGCGCCTTTATATCGAGTATTATCGACTGTTGTCGAGCTTTTTGTCCACTTTCTCAAAAAATTTACAATTTTTCCTGAAAATAATGGCAAATTCAATGCACTCTCTTGCGGATGACCATATTTCGATGGTATCAAAGTAATAATATCCGAATCGATTCCCGCCAATCTTTCGGTTTGCACAAGTGAATATGGAACACCTGCGAAATTTTCCGATGCTATATGCAATTCCCTCATAGCAATAAAATATGATTTATTTTTATAAAGTCCATAAAATTATTTTTTGTGTGATAACAATATTGGCACGAATATTGCCATTTAAACAAGCGAAATTAAAAGGAGGAAAAAATGATGGGATTTTTGGGAATTTTTTGTAATCCGATTACCTTAATGTCATTCGACATTACCAATAACTTATTCTATTTTATTATGTCGGTATCATATTCGGTAATATATTAATACGCAATTACTTTAATGTGTGTTCTAATATGATTTATCTAATAACAAGATATACAATATTTTATGCAATTTATAATAAATCGATGGGCAAAATCCTCGCAACCTGCTCGTCAAGATATGAAATAACCTCGGACTGCGTCGTGAAACGAAGCGCCTGCTCGGCTATCTCGCGAGCTTTATTAAATTCGATAGAACGAATTACTTTTTTAACAACTGGAACTCGCGCAGGAACAGTAGAAAATTCATCGAGCCCCATTCCTAAAAGCAATGGGACAGCACGAATTTCGCCCGCCATCTCTCCGCACAAACCAACCCATTTCCCGGCATAGTGAGCCGAATCGATTGTAAATTTGATAAGTTTCAAAACCGATGGATGATATGTCTGGTAAATATCGGCAACTCGTGGGTTTCCTCTATCTGCGGCGAGTGTATATTGCACTAAATCGTTCGTTCCGATACTGAAAAAATCGCATTCCTGCGCAAGGTCCCGCGATAATATCGCAGCCGATGGAACCTCTATCATCGCACCGACAGGTATATTCTCATCGAATTTAACTTTTTCATCCCTTAATTCTGCTTTCGCCTTCTCGATTATCTCTTTGGCACGAACTACTTCCTCACAAAGTGAAATCATCGGAAACATTATCAAAAGATTGCCATAAGCACTCGCTCGTAATATCGCTCTGATTTGCGTTTTCAATATTTCAGGATACATAAGACCTATTCTTATCGCGCGAAAACCCAGGAATGGATTAGGTTCGTAATGATATTGAAATAAATTGCCGAGTTTATCGCCACCGACATCGAATGTGCGAATTATCGCTGCGTGTGGTGAAACCTGTTTTGCAATCGACCTGTATATCTCGAACTGTTCATCCTCGAAAGGTAATTGTTCGTGCTGAATATAAAGCAGCTCGGTTCGGAAAAGCCCGATACCGTCAGCGCCATAATGTTCTGCAAGTGAAACCTCATCGGGCAATTCCATATTAGCCGTTACCGTAATCTTGTGTCCATCGATAGATATAGCGGGTTTATCGACAGCTTCCATAAAATATTTGCGTCTGCGAGCATATTTTCTACGCTTCTTTTTATATTCCTCTAAAACATCTTTTTTAGGTTCGACAATCACCTGTCCCAGCATCGAATCTATTATAATTTTAGAATCCTCCGCTATAATCTCGGTGATATTATCCACACCGAGAACGGTCGGCAAATCCATCGTTCGCGCCATAATCGCTATATGAGATGTGAACCCGCCTGCCTCGGTGATAAGTCCGACATATTTACTGCCGAAAAGCTGTGCAGTCTCCGATGGTGCAAGATGATTTATCACAAGAATCGATTTTTTATCGGGCATAGGAATAACTTGATGTTTCAAACCCAGCAAATTCGAAAGAAGTCGCCGACGAACATCCTGAATATCCTGCACTCTATCGACAAAAACACTATTATTCGACGACGATAACGCATCGATAGAACTTTGCATAACAATATTAAACGCATGCTCGGAATTTATAAGATTTTTCCCGATTATTTTTTCTGTTTCATCGATACAAGCGGGGTCGGATAGAACCATCATCTGAGCATCGATAACGAATGCGGCTTCCTCACCCATAGCTTTGGCAATCGAATCCCTTATACGCGAAAGCTGTTTACGAGTTATATCGACGGCATCGCTAAAACGCAAACACTCGCGTTCGACCTCGCCCTTTTTGATTGTGGACACAGGAACCGCAAGCTCTCCGCGATGCACGATTATCGAAGGTCCAACCGCAAAACCGCTTCCACTGCCTATGCCTTTATATATTACTTGTGCCATAATGATTTCATCCTAATATAATCCATTCAGATTTATTCCGATTTGCAAAGATAAGAACTATTCCAATTTTGGCAATAAATTTCTTTCTATAGAGATGTAAGATTTTGCAGGCATTCGCCTGTTTTTAATGGCGACTTTTAACCCTTCGGTTCTTTTTAGTGGCGACTTTTTTCTTAATCCCGATGTAATCGGGACCTTTCACAAGAGCGAAATTCATTGTCGCCGAAAAATTTTAAAAGTTATTTTGCTTGAGCGGATTTCACGGAAACCCCCTGAAACCTTGCTGACACTCGGTTTCTGTCCCCCTTATTAAGGGGGACAGCGAGCGAAACGAGCAGGGGGTTGATAATTTATTTTGATAACGCGAAGAAAACA
>JAGGZE010000091.1 GCA_021162205.1 bacterium | reverse complement strand
CTCCCGAAGTTTTTTTATTCGACTTATATTTTATTTACTTCATAATTAAAGATATAAAAATTGAAAGTGCAAATAATTTGCATCATAAAAAGATTTCCATTTATTAAAATGTTGACTTTCCTGTTTCATAAATTATTATTGTTGAAGAAATAAATATAAATGGGAGGGGACAATATGCGTCTGCTTAATTTTGTTTGTTTGTTAATTTCTGTGTCGGTTCTATTAGCTATACCAGGGCAGATAAATTATCAGGGGAAACTTACCGATGCCGATGGTGTGGCGATAAATGGAACACACAATTTTGTGTTCGGTTTGTATAGCACTTCGACAGGTGGAACAGCACTTTGGCAGGAAGCTCACGCATCTGTTTCGGTTCAAAAAGGACTTTTCGATGTGGTACTTGGTGAAACCAATCCACTTCCCGATGCACTCGATTTTTCCGCACAATATTGGCTTCAAATCACTGTCGATGCCGAGGATTTATCGCCGAGAATACCTTTGAGCAGTGTTCCATACGCATTCAGAGCATCGATAGCGGATTCCGCTGCGAATATCGACCTCGACACATTGCAAGCATACTCCGACACGAATCACACTCACAATTTAACACTAACAGGCGATATAACAGGTTCTGGCACAGTATCTGGAACGATTGCAACCGATTTGGCTAATAATTCTGTCGATTGGAATGAACTCGCAACACCTGTTCAGGATTCGATTGTCGGCAATTGGGTTAGACTATCGCCCAATACCGCTCAAACCGACGCCGGCGCTACACCATCCATCTATATAAATAAAACGGGCGTCGGTGAACTTCTACTTCTGCAAAATAGCGGAACCGATAGGGTTAAAATCAGCAATTCGGGTAATGATTTTTCGCTTATCGGACCTGGTGGAACGAAAAGCATAGTTTCCGATTCGGCATTGACGATTTCAGCCAATCGTGGAATCACAATGACAATCGATGCCGACGACAACAGTGGAAGTTCGAGTCTGCGTATTCTTCACGATACAGGCGATACACTTTTCTGGATATCCGAGGCAAATTATATCGGGATTAAACCGCGCACCACAGAACCATCGAGTTCACCACGCGGCGGTTTATATGTTAATGGCAATGTTACAGGAACAGATACGATTTATTTCTACGATGGCAACGACTGGGAACCGATGATGACCGCTACGATGACTTCTGGCAATTTCATATTAAATCGATATTCCAGCGAGCAAATTGCCAATTTTTTAATCGCTGGCAAAGGCAATGTTCACAATACCGCCGATAACGATACAGCATTCATCGCTCGTGAGGGCGGAGCCGATGGAATCGGTGGGTATTTCCGCGGTGGGAGTAGTGCGGGTGCCGTTGCATTGATTGCCGAAAGACCGACCGAAAACAATCGTGCAGAACTTGGCACCGCCGATTACGGTGTCTATGGCGAGGTTAATGGAAGCGATGAATCCGCTGTTATGGGACATAATATAGCATCGTCGGGAACAGATAGTGCTAAGGGTGTTATCGGAGTCGCCGATGGTGCAGGTGGGACTATTCACATCGGTGTTCAGGGCAATTCATCCGGTGCGACGACTAATTATGGCGGATTTTTCAGCCCCATAATCGGACTCGCTCCGCAATCGAGCATACCGGCAGGTGCAAATGGCGGTCTATATGTTAAGGATGCTTCACCCGATTCGCTCTATTTTTACGATGGCAGCGGTTGGACATCTATCGTAACAGGTGCGGGAAATACTCAATGGGAGCAAACAGGCACATCGCCGAACCGATATAAACGCCCGCTTTTCGATGGCGCTGGAAATGACAATGTCAGAATTTTCGAGACGGGGGCATTAAAAGGCGTCTATGGTCGAACTTATCAGGATGCCTCGAACTATGCACTCGGCTATCTCGGATATTATGGAAACGACATCGGCGGTATAAATAGATTCATCGGTATCTATGGAAATTCGGGTGTTGGAGCGAACAATGTGGCTGTCGGCGGAAGATACGATGCGAACAATTATGGATATATCGGCGGGAACGATAGAGGAGTTGCAGGATTCGGCTCATCCTATGGCGTATATGGTGAAAGTGCAGTGGAGGGAGTTCGTGGAGTTGCAACAGGCACAATTGGCGGCGAACGCGGGATTTTTGGATATGCCACAGGAACTGGCGGAAGCAATATCGGTGTGTATGGATTCAACGATGCCACAGGTCCCGGCGATAAAGTAGGTGTTTTCGGTAATGCTGCGGGGCTTGCCGCAACAGGAACAAGATATGGTGTTCAGGGATTGGCATCCGGTGCGACAACAAACTATGGTATCTATGGCGATATCGGCGGAAACCCCGGCTATGGAGTATATGGTAATGCCGGTGCAGGTCAACCGTATGGATATATCGGAAATTCAAATTATGCAGTATATGGCGAATATAATCCTACCACTTATGGATTTATCGGCGGGCAAGTATCTGGCGACGATATCGCGATACGGGGAAATGGCACATGGTCATCGGGATTTTTCGGCGACTATAACGATAGCGATTGCGGTGAAAGAGGAATTTACGCTATCGGAACGATATATGGTATTTTCGCGAGAGATACCACCGGTGGGACTACATCGGCGGATAATTTTGCATATCTCGGCTACCGTGAACCTACTGCACCGAATACCGAATATGGGATTTTTGCTAGCGGTCTAGATTATGCGGGATATTTTCTCGGGAATGTAGAAATCGGGGGTTCGACCGGCAATGATGCCCGACAGTATATAAATAGACCATCCATTAGCGAGGAAGCATCGATAAGATTTCAGACAGCGGGTAGCGATGATTGGTTTCTCGGTCTCGATGACCCCGTATCGGGATATAACAATTTTCAATTGTATAACTATGATGCTGGGAGTTATGTTGTAACGGTAGAAAATAGCACTGGTAATGTCGGTATCGGGACGACAAGCCCGTCAAACGGCAAACTTGTTGTTTCCTATAGTAGCACGGATATTTATGGTATCTATGTCTCTACGCCTGGTTATGCTATCTACGGCAATGCCTTCGGTGGTGGGGGCGGAAGAGGAATTATTGGCGCTGGCGGGGAAATAGGCGTGTTCGGTTCGTATGGAGACTATACAAGTTCTGACACTTGGGGCAAGTTAGGATTCTACGATGGAACGAATTATTACGGTGCTTATGGATATAGTTATGATAGTCATTCCTCGAATACCAATTTCGGTGTGAGAGGGAGAGCGGGAGATAATAGCAATAGAAATGTCGGTGTTTTTGGCGATGTGGGAAGTATGTTAGTTGGTGCAAAAAACTATGGGGTCTGGGGAGATGCTTGTGGCCCCGACTCTGCTTTTGGAGTCTACGGATGTGGACACGATGCAGATGTTGGCATCGGTGTATATGGTTCAGGATGCACTTATGCAGTATATGGCAAATACGATGCAGGAACTTATGGCTATTTGGGTGGCAGCAGTTATGGTGTTTATGGGAGATCTTCAAATACAGCAGGAGATGCAGGTGTATATGCATACAATGGGGGATCAGGCGTCTGGTCTGCACTGGCATATTATAGCGGTTCAGCATTTTATGCAGGATATTTCAACGGCGATGTCCACATTACAGGAAAACTCACAGCCATAGGTGGTGTTGACCCTCCCTATGTCCTTTATGACAGCGAAACACGAGAAGCAATTAAAGCACGGATTGTAAAGGAAGTTCCTAAAGAAAAACTAACAGGTGCTGTTCTATTTTGGAACGGAGAAAGCAAGCGATTTGAGGTTTACCTACCAACTGAAGGCGAATTCCTCGATTTGCAAGGAAATCTTTTGTTGAAAGAAGAACCGTTACAATTGAAATAATAAGAACCTATGGCAATAAGAATAAAGCTCATAACCAATTAGAGCAAGGACGGAAACAATTAGGATACGCGCAGTTTCTACTTGAAACCACGCATGAACAAGTAGAGACAGCGCTGCTTGTCGAGACAATGAAAGAACAGCAGGAGATTATAGAAAAACAGCAGGCTCGTCTCGATAAACAACAAATCCAAATCGATGAACTTCGAAAGGAAATCGAGAGTATAAAAGGCAAGAAAAAGCGATAACATATATTTCCACAATTGAACCAGCGACTTTCCCGACCAGTCGGGATGGGAAAAGGATGGCAATGAGCGAAAGAAGCTCAAGCTTTAATGAAAGAAGCTAATAAAAAGAGCCGACGGCTCTTCACAGGAATGGATTTATAAAATTATGCAAAAGATTATATTTATAATATTTTTAGCGTCGCTTCTTTTTGCTGAACGCTTCCATTGCTATCGCCCCGATAGCGAAAAATTGTTCGAACCTGTGTTGTCGCTCGATGAAAGAGGACAGGAAATTAGCCGACTCAAAAAATTGCGCAAACGACAGGAATATTCGCTTTTAAAATGTCTCGATTCATTGAAAAAGAATGGCGAAATAAAAAAATTCGAGGGCTTTTGGATTGTCGATGGTGCTGTTTTCGATGGCACTTACGATGCTTATTGGTTTCTAAAATCCCGTTTCCCGCGATATACATTTCGTCCCGATGCTTTCGATAATGCAATTATTCATTCTCATCTAAATCGATTTTCACCGCTCCGATATCGCAGTAAAAGCATGACCGATTCATTAGCATGGAATGTCGCTATTTTGAATATCGCAAGAATTCGCAAAAAATTCGGTGTCTATGGCGATGGTATTCTCGTCGGGATATTCGATACGGGCATCAGCCGATGGGTGCCCGATTTGGTCGGGAATATTTTCAGCAATCCCAACGAGGGCGCGGTTTTCGATAGTATCGATACCGATGACAACGATTATATCGACGATATCTGGGGATATAATTTCAGAGATTCTACATCGCATCCTTACGATGACAAGGGACACGGAACGCATGTTTCTGGCACTGTCGCCGGGAAATTGGGAACAGGTATCGCTCCCGATGCTAAGCTGATGGGTTTGAAAGTGCTTAATAGCGCTGGTTCGGGTAATGAAAGCGATGTCTGGCTCGCAATTCAGTATGGCTTGACGATGAATGTTCGAGTCGGGAATTTCTCTATCGGCTGGCGATATTCCCGCGACCCCGATAGACCGATGTGGCGGTTGGTTATGCAAAATGCGACCGATTTAGGTCTTGTTGTCGCAGCCGGCTCCGGCAATGAGGGTTCCGCCGACCCACCGAATAATCTTCGCACTCCCGGTGATGTCCCCGAAATTATAACTGTCGGTGCGGTCGATTCTACAATTCTGCTGGCATCGTTTTCGAGTGCGGGTCCTGTCCAATGGGATGAATATCCGTATCCACCAGGACTTATAAAACCCGATATTGTTGCACCTGGAGTCGCAGTGCATTCCTGCGTGATTCCTGGCGGTTATGAAAACTGGGATGGCACATCGATGGCGACTCCGCATATCGCAGGGATTTGCGCATTATTGCTGCAGGAAAATCCCGAACTGACACCTGCGCAGGTCAAAGCGATTCTCGAATCCACAGCAATCGACCTCGGTGATACTGGCAAAGATAATTATTACGGCAGTGGACTGGTCGATATCGAATCGGCTCTTTTGCAGACAGCGGATTTTTGCACTTTGACATATCATTCGACGATTTCTGGAACTCTTTTTGCGATGCCTAATAATTTGAAATTTTATGGCGATGGCGATACGATATTTATCCCGAATACTATCGAATATATTGTGTTTGTAGCCGATGGATACGAACCAGATACGGTTTATTCATTCGACTGCGATACCGAGCTTTCGTTTTTCCCAATGCTATCATCTGAACGAACCTGTCGGATTTGTATTATGGATTTCGACAACGGCGAACCGATTGCCGCATTTATTTATACAGCGAATGATACATTCGCAATCGGCGGTTTTACAGAAATCACGATTCCCGATGACGATATTCCATTTATTGCGACTGCACCGGGATTCACCGAATTTATCGATACGATTTATTCCGATGAAGCTTGCAAATTCACATTTCTCCACCGATGTATAACATTCGAGGATTCTGCGTTATTCGATGGCGATGGCGATTGGCAGTGGGGGATTCCGACCACAGGACCCTATTATGCACACAGTGGACAAAATCTTTGGGCAACAGCTCTTGCAGATACATACAGTTCGAGTTCTAATTCGTGGCTCTATTCGGATTGGTTCGATATCGATACAACCGGGACAGTATATATATGGCACTGGTTCGATTGTGAAGCGAGTAATGGAGGTTTCTGGGATGGCGGAAATGTAGTGGCAGATTTCGGCGATTCATCGAAAATCCTGTTTCCATTCGGCGATTATGATTGTTGGCTCGATGACTATAATGCAATAATGAGTTGGCAACCCGCTTTTTCCGGGACATTGACAGGCAACTATTGGGAACAGCAGATTTTCCCGATTCAAGCGGATGAACCTTGCTCTATCCGAATCGGTTTCCATTTTTCATCCGATGACAATACCACGAGGGCTGGCTGGTATATCGATGATGTCTGTCTCGCTGCAAACACAATCGAGAAACCTTTTGTGAATTTTTTATCGGCGGATGATGGCACAGTGTGGGTTGCGGCATACGGTGTTAATTCCGATATCGATGATGGCGAAATCGTATATTGCGACAGCAGTTCGAATATTTCGATGGAACAAACCGCCTGCGATACATTTTTCGGGATTTTATCCGGCGAACCGAACGATACTGTCGAATTTCAGTTGCGATTCACAGATATAAATGGTTTAGTAAGAATTTGTCCACAGGATACCTGTATCGTCGCTACGATTCCCGAATCGAAAATTTATGAACAATCGAACGAGGTAAAAAATATCTCACTTTCGATTTCTCGATATTCCGATGGATTTAATCTCGATATTAAAGGGGACCGAGTTTATATTTACGATGTGCTGGGGCGATGTGTTTTTCATAGAACTTTTAATGGCGAGGCGAATTTAATTTGGCAGCCGTATCGCAATGGGATATATTTTGCGCGAATCTATGCAAATGATGGAAAAACGATAGCTAAAAAAATTATGTGGGTGAAATGACAAAATCCCTTATTTTGCAGAAGTCTATTTCTCCCGAATAAAAGGAGGGGACAAAAGAAAGTCCCCTCCAATTTTTCGCGGTTACTTAATAAGTGCAATCGGTTTTGTTATCGAACCCGAAGGAGTTATGTATCTTATAAAGTAAATTCCAGAAGGTTGATTACTATAATCGTCGCTTTTGCCGTTCCAAATAACTTTATATTCGCCGGGCTCGAGCCAATTCTCCACAAGAATCGATACACAATGTCCACCGATGTCATAAATCGATAGATTTACAAAACCCTCATCAGCAACAGAAAAATCCACACTTATTTCAGAATTGAAAGGATTAGGATAGGTGGAATTTTTATCGAGTCGGTCGATTTACGCTAACCGCTTGGAATAATTTTGTTTATAAATAAAAAACTTTTTGTCAAACGCTTCAAATGATATATTATACATAGATTTTGCAATTTCAATGGTTAATTTTATATGCCCAAAATTTTTCACATAATAACCTATGGCTGCCAGATGAACCAGTATGATTCATCGGCATTACGGGAATATCTCGAAATCCGCGGGCATAAATGGACCGACGATGTGCAGTCGGCAGATTTCATTGTCGTCAATACCTGTGCGGTGCGCGAACACGCTCAAAACAGGGCGCTCGGCAGAATCAAAGGACTGGTATCCGCGAAACGAAAGAATCCTGCACTCGAAATCGGAATTATGGGCTGTGTCGCTCAGGAACTCGGCGAGAAACTTTTCGAAAAAATTCCCGAACTCGATTTCGTAATCGGCACCGACCAAATCCCTGTCATCGCGCAAATCGCCGATGGCACAATCGCTCGCGGAATATTTGTTCAAACTCGACAGAATTTTTACGGAGTCGAATCGAATGCTCACATAAATTCAGGTCGCGTATCGTCATTCGTCACGATTATGCGCGGATGCGATAATTTCTGCTCATATTGTATCGTGCCCTATGTTCGCGGTCGTGAGCGAAGTCTTCCGCCCGATAGAATAATCGCCGAAATCGAGAATGCGGTTGCGAATGGTGTGCGGGAAATAACTTTGCTCGGTCAAAATGTGAATTCATACGATTACGGTGGTCTCGATTTCCCTGAATTGCTCGAAATGGTTGCGAATATCGACAATTTGGCTCGAATTAGATTTGTAACGAATCACCCGAAGGATTTTTCGGAAAAATTGCTCGATATAGTTGAAAAATATCCCGATAAAATTCCGCCTGCATTTCATCTACCGATTCAAAGCGGAAGCGATAATGTTTTGCATGCGATGAACCGAAAATACACAAGCGAGCAATATTTCGATATAGTCGATAGCATTTATAAAAAATTCCCCGATGCTGCGATTTCGACAGATATTATCACAGGTTTTCCGGGTGAAAGCGAAGCGGATTTCGATGCGACTATTTCTGCGATGAAGCGAGTTCGATTTTCGGGAACATTTTCGTTTAGATATTCTGTTCGCCAAGGCACTGCTGCGTCAAAATTATTAGACAATGTTCCCAATGATGTAAAAATCGAGAGATTGAATCGGGTAATTAGCACAGGACTCGAGATTGCTGAGGAATATTCGCAAAATCTTATTGGAACTGTGCAAAATGTTTTAGTCGAGGGCAAATCGCGGAAAAATCCAGGCAAATTGCGAGCGACAGCGCCATCGGGAAGAACAGTCCTTATCGATGAAAATTCGGCAAATATCGGCGATATTGTCACTGTAAAAATCACCGATGCAAAAATCTGGATACTCTGGGGCGAATACCCTTAGGGTGTTTTCTTTGTGCAACCTTTTTCTTAATCCCGATGTAATCGGGGTCTGACAACCGAGTTGTCATTCATTGTTGCACCGTGAAATTAAAGGTTAGGTTTTTTTATCGCATACCTTTCCACTCAATGAAGTCGGAATTTTCTTTTTTGTCTGCGGAATAAGTAATTCTGAACCGATTAAGAAGAGCCCGAGGCTCTTTTCTGGAAAAGGATTTAGAAAGAACCTTTTTTAGAAAAGAGGTTTCTCCCAGAAATATATTGAATTTTATTTTTTTTTAATTATAATTAAATATATGAAGCTTTTACGATACATTATTTTGCTTATAATACTTATCGGTCTGGCGTTTGGCACAACAGATAATGTTTATTGGAAACAAGGCATTGTTTGTTTCAGACGACCGAGTGAATGGGACAATGCGGTGCAAACGATAAGGTTGTTGCCACAGCCGAACCGCAGACATAAAGCGATAGCTCTTTTCAAAATAACCAATCGGCAATTTTTGAATATTTTTCGCAGCCAAATCGAACAAGCTGGATTATCGAGCAGTATAAAAATCGAAAATGGACTATGGCTCGGTAATGGTGCACAAATCTTATACCGTAATGATGCGGTTATCCAAAATTTATCCCAGCTCGATTGTGTTAAACTTGCTTTCGAGGATATCGAAGGTTTCACAATATCGAACACTTTTGCGGATGTCGATATTTTAGATACCGCTTGGGGAGTGAGTCGAATCGTCGCGCCATCGTGCTGGTCTGGTGGATTTCGTGGACAAAATATTATCGTCGGAGTTCTCGATTCGGGTGTGAGATATACTCACAATGACCTTGTCGCGAATATGTGGCACAATCCCGGTGAAATCGCTAACAATGGTGCCGATGACGATGGCAATGGCTATGTCGATGATTACTATGGCTACGATTTTTACAATGGCGACAGCGACCCGATGGATGATTATTCTGGTGTGTATCACGGAACACATTGCAGTGGCACGGTCGCCGGCGATGGCACAAGCGGAACACAAACAGGTGTCGCTCCATCGGCGAAAATTATGGCACTCAAAGTTATGGGCAGCAGCGGAACAGGCACAGCAAGCGCTCTCGTGAATGGAATTCAGTATGCGATTGAAAATGGTGCATCGGTGCTTTCGATGTCGCTCGGCTGGCCTAATCCCGATAACACAATAAAAAACTATATGCGTCCTGTGATGGAGGATTTGCTTACAGCGGGATTGGTTGCCGCGGTTGCCGCGGGAAACGAGGGCGACGATGGTATTTCAGCACCGCAATGTATCGACTCCCCCGGAGATTGTCCATCGCCATTTGCACAAAGCGGTGAAGGTTCTAATCGAACAGCAGTTATAACTGTCGGGGCAACGGGTTATACCGAAACAGTGGCTGGTTTTTCGAGTTTCGGACCGACTCAGTGGAACACGGGCGATTATTCCGACTATCCATATCCATCTGGATTGATGAAACCCGATATATGTGCACCTGGTGTCAGTATCACATCGACTTATGGCGGTGGCGATGATGGCTACACTACAAGCAGCGGAACGAGTATGGCAACACCGCATCTTGCTGGAGCATTGGCGGTGATTCTATCGAAAAATCCTGCACTAACACCGAAAGAACTCGATTCATTGGTTCAGACGACCGCATTGGAACTCGGTGATGCTGGCAAGGATTCACTTTACGGTTCGGGAAGATTAAATTTATATAATGCATTAGTCGCTGCACCGGAACCGAATTATCCAATTATAGGATATTCCAGCAATCGCATAGATGACACAGATTGGGGCAATGGAAATATAATTATCGACCCCGGCGAAAGCTTTAAGCTTTTTGTTAGTTTAGAAAATACCGGTCTCGATGCTACAGGAGTCGGTGCGATAATATCCACAGATGAATCGGGTGTTTCGATTACGGTTCATTCTGGGACTTATGGCTCGATAGGCAGAGGTGAAACTGTTGAGGATAGCACCGACCCGTTTATTCTCGATGTTAGTTCCTCGATAATGCCCGGCGAAAATATCCCGATATATATACAAATCACCGATGACAGCGGAAATGTCTGGAATGATACATTCGAAATCACCGTATCGAACTATCCTCATCGAATAGAGGATATAGCGAATGGCACGATTACTTTAACCGTATCGAATTTCGGCGAGGTCGGTTTTTTCGACCCGACAAATTCAAGCAGCGGCGGAAGCGGATTTATATATGGTGGATATAATTATTTATATGGTGGCGGACTATTTATCGGTTTCGGCTACGATGATGTCTCCACCGGCGAAAATGGGAACAACAGCGATTTTTCACCGATTACATCTATCGATTTATGTTCACCTGGTTCCGCCGCAGACAATGAAGCTTATTGCTCGTTCACCGACCAAAACACCAGAGTTCGTATCGATTTGAAAGCACTCGCATGGAATTCATCCTCGAATAGCGATTTCGTCATCCTGCGATATATTTTGACCAATTTGACAAGTTCGACATTGTCGGGAATCTATACGGGTTTCTATCTCGATTTCGATATTCACAATGAAAGCGGAACCTGGTTCGACCGTGCATTATGGAACGATGTCGAAAACTATGGATATATGTGGGATACATATTCACCGCCTGCTCATCCCGCTTATGTCGGTCTCGTAGTGCTTCAGCCCACCGGTATCGGCTCGATTATCCACAATCCGACCTATGTATATCCATCGGGTATGGGCTGGACAGATTCGGTGAAATATAATTTCATCGATGGTTCATTTCACTTGACAACTGCTGACTCGAATGATGACTGGTCTTTGATTGGAGCGGCAGGTTCGGTTGATATTCCAGCAGGTGCTGCGGATACATTCGTATATGCGATTGTCGCCGGCGATGATTCCGCAGATTTTGCCACAAATGTTGGGACTGCACAAGCGCATCTTTTCGAGGTGCTTTCCACTGAAAAAGATAATTATATCGAGCCGACAGTATTGTCTCTCGATGTTCATCCGAATCCGTTTAATTCATCGTGTAAAATAACTATGAATTTGTGGGAAAGGTCTCCTGACCTTGATTATCGAGACCGGGAGGTCTCTCCCACAATCGAGATATTTGATTTGCGGGGGAATGTTGTAACCCCCTATTCGGATGGCAATCCATCCTCATTTGTCCCCCTTATTAAGGGGGACAGAGGCGATGCGGAAGCATCGGCTCAGGGGGTTTATATCTGGACACCCGCTCAAACAATATCCAGCGGGATATATCTTGTGCACGTATCTTTGCAGAGACAAACAATTGTCAAAAGAATCATATATCTAAAATAGGAATTTTTAAAACACCCGAAGGGGTGGAACCTTCGGTTCTTTTCTTTTTAAATGGTTGAAATGTTATTTGATTAATGGGGCGTTGCAAAGGAATGACAACTTTGTTGTCAGGTCCCGACTTCATCGGGATTCAGAAAGACGCAACGCACAAAAAACAACCGAATGGTTGATGTTTCATACTATCATACAACTTCGATAACCTCACCGTTTTCGATATAAATTCTTCTCACCCGCTCGGATATTCCTGTCAAGATTTCATAATTTATCGTGTGCGACCATACTGCATGGTCATCTGCTGAAATCGTTTCATCGTCCTGCACTCCGATAATGACAACATCGTCGTCGAGCATAACATCGCTATCGACCTCGACCATAGTGGTGTCCATACAAACTCTGCCGAGAATTTGCCTTCGCTTGCCACGGATAAGAACTTCACCGCGATTGGACAATGCTTTTCGCAAACCGTCTCCATAGCCAGCTCGGATAACAGCCACACGCTCGGGATGCATGGCGATATATGTTCTGCCGTAGCTTATCGAGTCGCCCGGTTCGTGCCTGCGAAGTTGAACTACATGGGTTTTCAGCGAAAGGACGGGCTCGACCTTAACACTCTTTTTGACAGTATTAGACGGATAAAGTCCATAAGCGAGAATTCCAGGGCGAACAGCATTGCCGAGAATCTGATGTGCTAAAATTCCTGCGGAATTCGATATATGCACGGTCGGAATTTCGATTCCGCCTTTGGTCAGCGAACCGACAATATTCGAGAATTTTTCGAGCTGACGCCTTGTGAACTCGACATCGCTTTTATCCCTGCTGTCAGCCACGGGGAAATGCGAGAATATGCCCTCGAGTTTCAGATTAGGAAGTTTCGATATAGAGATAATCTCGCCGACAGCATCGAACCAGTGGAAACCTGTTCTGCCCATTCCTGTGTCGATTTCGATATGGATTTTAATTTTTTTACCAGCACGGACAGATTCGGCAGAAAGCACCTCGGCGAACTGCCTACTGACAACATTCGGCGAAAGGTCGTGATATACGACAGATGGAATTTGTTCGAGTGTCGGCGGAGTCAATATCAGGATTTCGCCATCGATATCTGCATCGCGGATTTGCACACCCTCGACAAGTGTCGCCACGCCGAATCTGTTCACACCATTGGCAATGGCTTCGCGGCAAATCGGCACAACACCGTGTCCATAAGCATTAGCTTTGACTGCGAGTATTATCTGACGATTATCGACCTGTTGCTGAATCGCTTGAATATTTCGAGCAAATGCAGATAAATCTATCTCGCAGAATGTTTCGAGATAATGTCCCCTTGGGTCGCGCATGTTTCTAAAATATCACAGAATTAAGAAATTAACAATAAATTTTTTTAATTCAATTTTTTCAGCATTTTCACAAGATTTCTCAGATCTATTTTCAATTCGGCGGTTCTTGGCAGTCGCAATTTCGGTGATGGCGGCAGCACAAAATCCGGTGGCGGCTCGAATTTTTTCAATTTTCGGTCGAGTTCAGCGATAGCTATTTTCTCGGTATCGAACGATAGCGAAATCCATTTACTGCCGAATGAAACCGAATCGAATCTTGCTCGAGTCGCCAAAATTCTCGCTCTGAGAAATCGAATTATGTTTTGAGTTTCGGTCGGTATTTTCCCGAATCTATCGGCGAGTTCCTGTTCGATTCGGTCGATTTTTTCCACTTTATCCGCTGTGAACAGACGCTGATATGCCCATATTCGATTTTCTGTATCGGGAATGTAATCGGATGAAATATATGCATCGAAATCGAGCGAGAACGGGATTGGCTCGAAAATCGGCGGCTTTTGACCTTTGAGTTCCGCTACTGCCTCGGCGAGCATTTTCGTGTATAAATCCAATCCGATTTCATCGACGAAACCGCTTTGTTCCTTACCTAAAAGATTTCCAGCTCCGCGGATTTCCATATCTTTGAGTGCGAGATGATAGCCACTGCCTAAATCAGAATGTTCCATTATCGCTCTCAATCTTTTTCGAGCGAGCGCTGTCATCGAACGATATGGCGGTATCACGAGATATGCGTAAGCTTGCATATCTGCTCGACCGACTCGTCCGCGAAGTTGATACAATTGCGAAAGCCCGAATCGGTCGGCTCGGTCGATTATTATCGTGTTCACTCGAGGCATATCTGTTCCCGATTCTATTATCGCTGTGCAGACGAGAACATCGTATTTACCATCTCGGAAATCGAGAACGACTTTTTCAAGTTTCCGCTCGGGCATTCGACCGTGAGCCACAGCGAATTTCAAATCGGGCATAAATTTTTTCAATTGCGATGCGATACCATCGATTGTCTGCACTCGATTGTGAATGAAAAATACCTGTCCGCCTCGTTCGATTTCCTGATAAATAGCTTTTGTAAATACATCGATATTCCACGGGATAATATGCGTGAATACGGGTTTGCGTGCTTTCGGTGCCGTCTCGATTATCGATAAATCTCGCACACCGGATATCGAAAAATAAAGTGTTCGTGGAATCGGTGTCGCTGTCATCGTCAGAACATCGACCTCCGCGCGAAACGATTTCAATTTTTCCTTATGTTTCACGCCGAACCATTGTTCTTCATCGATTATCAAGAAACCGAGATTTTTGAATTTGAATTTATCGGATAAGAGTTTGTGAGTTCCGATTACGATATCGACTTTGCCATCTGCAAGTTCGGCTATGATTTTTGCAGATTTTTTCGGCGACACGAAACGGGAAAGCATCGCAACATTTATTGGAAGTTCAGCCAATCGCTGGGAAAATGTTTCGTAGTGCTGAACAGCGAGAATCGTTGTCGGGACGAGCAGTGCGACCTGAACTCCCGATGCGATAGCACGAACCGATGCTCTCAATGCCACTTCGGTCTTTCCGAAACCTACATCGCCGCAAATCAGTCTATCCATTGGATGCTCGGAGTTCATATCCGAAAGAACATTCTGAATAGTCTGCATCTGGTCGGCGGTTTCCTCGAACGGAAAATTTTCGATGACGATTTGTTCCCATTCGGGAGCGGGCTCGAATTTCGGACGGGATTTCACCTGCCGCATCGCATAAATCCGCACAAGTTCACCGGCTAATTCGAACACTTTTTTGCTTGCGCGCAATTTCGCCGACGACCATTTTTTCCCGTGAAGTTTCGATAGTTTAGCAATATCACGCGGACCGATATATGGATTGACGAGATAGAAATTCTCCATCGGAACATACAATTTTTCATCCTCGGCGAATTCGAGCTGCAAAAAATCCACTTTTCGCTTCTGAATTTCCATCGTTTTGATACCCATAAATCTTGCGATACCATATTCGGAATGGACAATTAAGTCGCCCTGTTCGAGACCATAGTGAGCGAGCATCGCCTTTCCTGTGTGATATTTTTGCGGGATAAACAGCGACCGCGAAAAACCTAAAATTTCATCGCCCGAAAGAATTGTAATCGCACCATTTTTCGTTTCCACTGAAAACGATGTGGAAATTGCACCGTGCCTTGTGGCTATCGGGATTGCGCCACCGAGTTTTTGTGCTATCCTTTTCGCCTGGCTGTCCGATGCCACTGCGAGATATATTTCCCCTTTGTTTTGGGCATTTTCCATCGATTCGAGAATAGCAATCGGTTTTTCCTGTTTCGATATTCCTCTTACTCCAAAATCGATATCTTGCAATGTTATCGGAATTTGACGGATTTTAACCTGTGAATTTGAAATAATATCGAAAAATTTATCCGGTTCGGGAAAAATATTCTCCGGTGGCAGCGGTGAAAAATTCTCCCATTGTGTTCGATGATACAAGTTCTGAGCGTGTTCGTAGAATTTTTTTATTTCGTCCTCACAAAATTCGGGCTCCAATGTAATGATAATCGGTTTATTTTCACCTGCGCCTGCAAATATATCCATTGCTGGAATAGGTTTCGGTTCGAAAATCGGTGCGAACCAAATCTCACCGGGGAAATGTCTGTCGAGAGCGATTCGCGCGGAAACCTCCTCGAGTTGATGTTTCGACAGAAACTTTTTTGCTTCGGGACTAATTCGACTCAAAAGTTCATCGGTGTCGGGTTCTTCCATCGACAGCCATTCGATTGCGGGAAGAATCGTAACCGATTCGATTTTCCGTATCGAACGCTGGTCTCGTGTCGAAAACAGACGCATTTCATCGATTCGGTCGCCGAAAAATTCGATTCGCACAGCATCGGAATATGCCGGTGAGAAAAAATCGATGATTTCTCCACGGCGAGCAAAAGTCTGAAGATATTCCACAAGTTGTTCCCGGCGATAACCCGAATTCACAAGAAAATTCGTTAATTTTTCCTGCGATATTTGTTGCCCGAGTTTCAATTCGAGTGTATGAGAAATTAGATAATTTTGCGGAAGAGTTCGCCACATCGATGCCGAGGGAGTAGTCAAAATCACGGGGGATTTCTGCGATATTAAATTGAACAATGTAGAAATGCGCTCCGCTACGATTTCTGCCGATGGATACTTGTGCTCGTATGGTAATACATCCCAATTTGGGAAATTCGATGCTCGCAAACCTGCGGATGTTTGTATATCCGGAATAATGCTGTCGTATGATTCAGTTGGAACTATTAAAATAATGGGAACTTGAAACTTTCCAGATAGAAAATCGGCGAATCCTGCAATCGCAGGTTCGACAAGTCCCGAAATATCGATTCGCTCACCAGACCGAATGGCATTCACAGCTTCATCTGCTCGAGGAATTTGCTCGAATATTTTGGTTAAAAAACTCGACATAGATATTAAATTACATCATTTTTTATGATGACAAAATAAATTTCTGCGAAATGAAATTATTAAACATATTCATAAAACCAATTTAATTATATTGTATAATATTATGATATTATGTTAAGCAATATATTTTTTGCAATAAATCTATCTATTTATAAATAAAAAACTTGCATTTATTTTAATATAAAATAAGTTTTTCAGATTATCATAAATTACGAAATTATAATTTTGACTATTTAGTCGATTAATCTCAAACAAAGGGGGCAATTGTGCGTAGGGAATTTATGTTATCGGTTGTTTTATTTTTTATGTTAAATCTATTAGTCTTTGCTGATGCACCGCATCAGATTTCCTATCAAGGGAAAATAACAGGTGTCGATAGTGTAGGTTTATCTGGTAATTATGATATTACATTCGTAATATATGATTCAGAAACAGGTCCAGATACTTTATGGGTCGAAGACCACAGTTCTGTGTCGGTCTATAAGGGTCTTTTTTCTGTTACACTGGGGGAAACCGTGCCTTTGGACATTCCTTTCGACCAACAATACTGGGTCGAAATCTGGGTCGATGGCACAAGATTATCGCCTCGGCAGAAATTCACTTCGAGTCCTTATGCAATGTATGCCGAACACGCTGGCAATGTCGATATCCCAGATACTATTAGAAAGGGTCCAACCACTTTTGGCGCTGTGCTGACACTTATCGATACAAATTATGCTTTCGGCGATGATGGCATCGGACTTCTTGTCGATTCGGCAGGTTTCACAGGAGTGCGAGTCGAAAATTCAAGAAAAGAAGGAATTTCAATTTTTAATTCGAGCAGATATGGTCTTTTTATTAATGGAACGGGGGATAATGGTATTTTCATGAACAAACCTGGTGGAGATGGAATCGATATTCAAGCCGATTCCACAACCACGCATGGTATTTATATACATAAATCACCCGATGTCATAGGTTGCGCGCCAGACACAGGTCTCGTAGTCCGTGATGCCTGTATATCAGCATACTTCGATGGCGATGTTACTATCGATGGAATTCTTTCGGTTGCATCATTCGGACTCGATACTATATGGTCGAAAAACGCATTGACCACCGATACTGTCGTGGCGATGGCTCAGTTCAAAACTTATGGTGAACTTATCGCAGATTCTATGCAGGCGGTCGGCGATACGATATTTGTCGATGATAACACATCAATTGATGGCAATCTTTTAGTTTCCGATTCTGTCGGTATTGGTGTCGCTGTTCCGCAAGCCAGACTTCATATCGAAGGCGAACCCGCATCGTGGGGCGAAGCTGTAGGTTATTTCCAAAATAATTATGTCGGCACAGCCGATGGTGCAGCTGTCTATGCTGTCAGTGTTCCAGCGGATTACTATGGCTACGGCGTATATGGTGAAGGCGGATATGTCGGTGTAGAGGGAGATGTTTATCCCACTGGTTCAGACGATTACTATGGTGTTTACGGCTATGTAAATGGCGGAGATGGCTACAATTACGCTCTCGAGGGCGATGCTTATGGCGATGGCGAAAATTATGGTGTCTATGCCTATGCGATGGATAATGGTAGTGGATTAAGCTCTAATTATGGTATTTATGCTTACGCCGCAGGCGGTGCAACGAACTGGGCGGGATATTTTGATGGCGATGTTTATATCTACAATAATCTTACCGTGGATAATAATATCTATATTTCGAATAACGATTCCGTCGGCAATAATCTTTATGTCGCAAATAATACCACTATTGATGGAGACCTCACTCTAAACGGTGGATTAAACGACGGCACAGGTTTTGGCACAAGTGGTCAGTATTTACGCACCGATGGTTCGGATGTATTCTGGGCTAATCTAAGTGGTTCGCTGATACAGATGGATACACTCCGCAGTGTCAACGGTGCCAATACGGATACGATTCGCGCGATGGCTCAATTCTATGTTAACGGGGAATTGATTGCCGATTCTATGCAGGCGGTCGGCGATACCGTGTTTGTCGATGACAATCTTAAAGTGAACGATTCACTTATCGTTTCCGGCGATGCGTATGTTAGTGGCAGAGTCGGTATCGGCACGGATTCGCCGTCGCAGGAATTGCAAGTTATCGGCGATGCTATCACAGGAGGCGGCACTGCTGGCAATGACGGCACCGATGAGTTCATCGAAATTCAGGCACAATCTGAAAATTGGTATATCGGCGTCAGAAATCTGGCGACACCTGCCAATTCCGATTTCCATATCGGTTTAACTCAAGCCGAAGATGGTATTTTCCACATTCAGCCCGACGGCAATATCGGTATCGGAACGACAACACCGGGCTATTTGCTCGATGTCAACGGCACAGCGAATTTTGTCAACGATGTTACAATCAATGCAGGACTTAACGATGGCACGGGTCTCGGCGCAAACGGGCAATATCTTATGACCGACGGCACTGATGCTGTCTGGTCTTATCTTTCCGGTTCGCTTATAAATATCGATACACTTCGCAGCGTGAACGGCGCCGATGGCGATACAATTTGGACGATGGCGCAATTCTATATCAATGGCGAATTGATTGTCGATAGTATGCAGGCGGTCGGCGATACAATATTCGTCGATGACAACACATCTATTAATGGCAACCTTTTAGTCTCCGACTCTGTCGGTATCGGTGTTTCAAATCCACAATATAAACTTCATGTCGAGGACTCGACCGGCGATGGGGATGCTGTAGGATATTTTGTAAATCACTCGGTAGGCCCCGATGATGGCATTGCTGTTTATGGACAAGCAACAGATGAAGGTTATTATGGCTACGGCGTTTATGGCGAAGGCGGATATATCGGTGTCGCGGGCGATGTCTACCCAACAGGCAGCGACTATTACTATGGTGTCTATGGCTATGTAGATGGTGGAGATGGCTATAATTACGCACTCGAAGGCGATGCATACGGCGATGGCGAAAACTATGGCGTTTACGCTTACGCTTCGGATAATGGTGGAGGAACAAGCATAAACTACGGTGTCTATGCCGACGCTTGGGGCGGAAGCGAAAGTTATGGTATTTACGCCACAGCCGGCGGTGGTGCAATAAACTGGGCAGGATATTTCGATGGCGATGTCGATATTGAAAACGACCTTTATCTTTATGGTGGTTTAGATGACGGCACGGGTCTCGGCACGAATGGTCAATACCTTATGACCGACGGCGCCGATGCTGTGTGGTCTTATCTTTCCGGTTCGCTTATAAATGTCGATACGCTTCGCAGCGTGAATGGTGCCGATGGCGATACAATTTGGACGATGGCGCAATTCTATATCAATGGCGAATTGATTGTCGATAGTATGCAGGCGGTCGGCGATACCGTGTTTGTCGATGACAATCTCAAAGTGAACGATTCACTCGTTGTATCAGGTAACGCATACATACGCAACAACATTCTTGTAGATAACGGCGGAAGATACTACGGCGTGGATGCTACGCAGACTGACAGTTTCTGGATTTACGACGACGGCGACACAACACGCTTCAACTCCGATAATCCAATCAAGGTCGGCAATGCTTCGCTCGTCGTGGAGACCGACGGCGATGTGTATATCTCGCAGGATTTGGATGTCGCTGGTAAAACCAAAACACAATCTATTCAAATTACCAACGGGGCAGCTAATGGCAGAGTTCTTTCTTCGGATGCCAGTGGCAATGCAACTTGGCAATCGCCATCGAGGACTAGGTCAATCCTTATAACACCTGGAATGATTGATTTAAGTATATGCGTTGCGCCTCCAACTAAAATTAATAAAGGTGGCTGGAATGTTCCCTGTCTTGAGTTCGCAAACAATGTTATACAGCAGATAAGATTCATAATGCCGATTCCAAGTGACTGGGATGGTTCTAGTTCTTTTACATTTAAAGTGTTGTGGTCATCTCCAGCAGTATCCGGAAATGTGCGATTTTCATCAAGTTGGGCGCCAGTAGCATTGAATGAAAATACTTCAACGCCATCTTTTTCAGCAGGCGACCTTCTTGTGAGTCCAAGTGCGGTAGCCGAGGGATTAGTTGAAACAACTGTAATGACCATAACTCCTGACGCAGCGGATAAATTCATCTCGATTAGGATAAGAAGAGATGGCAGCAATTCCACAGATACAATAGAGAATGTTATGCATATGTTTGGTGTGAACATTACCTATAATGATTGAACCGACGCAAGTCGCCAATTTCTCCGGATGCGACCCGGACCTGGTTTGTGTGGTTCATTAAATAAAGGGCAAGAACGAATAAAATAATTGTAGGGGTTCAAAATTTTTGAACCCCCACTCATATCTCTAAAATTCCCTAATAATGTTTTTTGGTAACCTCCTAATTTGTTTCGTTACACTACGCAAATTTGTCCCCCTTATCAAGGGGGACAGACCTTGAGCGGTAGCGAAATGTCAAGGGGTTATAGTAAAGTAGGAACAATTCCATGCTTCCCGCTGCAATTATTATTTCTGCCTGTTTGATATTCTTATTTGCTCCATTCATATTCTATTTTGCCTCATTGATTATAATATTTGATTCATTGACTATGAAATATGCCTCATCGATTATGGAAATAGCTTTATTATTTATGATTATTGTTTCATTGATTATGATTATTGCTTCATTGATTATTAAATAATCTTTATTGATTATTAAATTATCTTTGTCCATTATCATTTATTCTTAAAGCAAATATCGATATAAATAAAGATAATTTAATAAATGACGAAGATTATTAGCAAAATAATGAAGAATATTTAATAT
>JAGGZE010000157.1 GCA_021162205.1 bacterium | reverse complement strand
GGAAAACCCTTCGGCTCTTTCTGGGGGAACTTCTTTTGGAAAAGAAGTTCCCCCAGACCCCTTCAAGAAAACTTTTGTATTTCTAACGAACAAAGTTCGTTAGAAAATATTCAAACCTTTCGGAAAAAGGCTTTGAAAACTCTGATAACGCAGGTGCAATAATGAATTGAGCAAAGCGAAAGACCCCGATTTCATCGGGATTCAGAAAAAAGTTGCACGATAAAAACACACGAATGGGTGGAATATTATTTTGATTAATCTGGCGTTGCAATGAATGATTGTTTTGCAATCAGAAAAGCAACGCACAAAAAACACCTGAAAGAGTGCAACAATGAATTACCGATTCTATCGGTAAGAAAAATTGCACAAAGAGAACACCCGAAGGGTGCGGTTCTTTTAATTAGTTTAAATGTTATTTGAATGAGCAGGCGTTGCAAGAAGCATTTGCCTCTTTTTAATGGGTTTGGAAACTTTGGTAACGCTGGCGTTGCAATGAATGATTGTTTTGCAATCAGAAAAGCAACGCGAAGAAAACACCTTAAAGGTGTTAAAAGCCCCAGCAGCAACCAATTTTTCCCGATGTCGCTCGTTTGGTTAGTCCGAAAGTTAAATTTACCCCGTGATACCATGGCTTTGTTACCGAAAACCATCCGCGAGCATCGACAGTTACATGGAAAGTATATGTGCGGAACAGGAGCATTCCGCCGCCAGCAGATAAAATAGGGAGTTCATAATGTTCATAATCGGTCGTTTCATAATAAGTCGTATCGTCATCATAATAGTAAATATTAGTGTCGATACTTGTGGTTTTCTGTGAAAGCAGGTGAACGCCTGTTCCAAGACTGATATATGGACAAAAATCGTTTTTGCTAAGCAATCTAAAAACAGTAAGGTCTATTGGAATAAAATATTCGTTTTCATCAGAACCGTGATAGCCGGACATAAGTTCTACCAGCCACTGGTCTGTTTCATACATTCCGACAATTTCATAGCCGAACAGGGATGAAACATCGGCTTTCGAGCCGTATAGCGGGAAATAAAATCCGATGCGAGAACCCAATGTATAAAATTCTTGTCTTCTGCGAGGTTCATAAAATTCAGTAGATGTTATATTATCGGTTGTAGCCGAGCTTTTTACGGTTTTGCCTGTTAAAAATCCATCGGTTAGTCTTTTGACTACTGCATCGAGGTCCTCGATATATTCTGCGGTGAATCTATCCGTATAGACAATTTCATCATCGCTGCGAACGAAATATACTGTAACAACAATTTTTTCGCCCATTCCGATAAGACTTCCAAAAAGTGCAAGCGATGTGTGTTTTTGCCGGGCGATTTCGCCAGCGCAAACTATTTCTGTGCAAGTGGATGTATCCATAGTAACTTCATAGCCCGCTTTCGACAATTCGCTTCGGAAAAGTTCATCGACAACCTGCACAGTAGAATTGTCTAAATTCACCGATGTGAACGGAAGAATAATGATAGAACTACCTGCAAATATAACAGAAGACACTATAATCAGTGCGAATAAAAGCTTTCTCATTTTTCATCCTCCTCAAAATTGTCTTGGATATTTTGTTCCAACTCGTCATTTTGTTCGGGGACAACGATTTCCTCGGTTTGTTCGGTCTGCTTGACATTATCGGATTGTTGTTTTTCTACTTGTTGTTCTTCGGATTGCTCTTCTGCAATTTCACTTTCTTTATCAACCTTTGCCGGTTGTTCTTGAACCTGTCGACTATTTTTATCATTATCTTTTGCACGAGTCGGTTCTTTCGTGGATAATTGGTTTTTCAAAACTTTGTATCGTCCATAGGCGAGTTTTGCCTTTTCATCATCGCCGAACGCTTTAAGACAATGCCCGATATAGAGATGAATTTCAGGTATATTGGGATTTTGTCGATATGCAGAATCGAGAGTTTCAAACGATTTTTCGATTTTGTCGAGATGGAACAATGCGATACCATAATTTACAAGCGATGCGAGATTACCGCGATTATTGTCTATAATCGGTCTAAGCACTTGAACGGATTCGGCATATCTTTCCTGCTGATTTAGAATGTAGCTGAGATTATTAGCGGAGCGAAAATCGTCGGTGTCGATTTCGAGTGCGTTCTGAAACGATTTTTCAGCCTGTTCGAACTTACCCATTTTAAGCGATACTATTCCAAATCTCGAATGTCCCGAAGATAAATCTGGCGCGAACTCGACCATAATTTTTGCAACTTTTTCAGCCGATTGAAATTGTTCCGATGAAAATAAATTATCGAAAACTTTTGCCAACCGGATTTCGACAGGCTCTTGACTTAAAAGAATAGAATTTAATACCTCGAAGTTTTGTGCGGTATCGATTATTTCGAACACTTGCTGAATAGTAGTATCCTCATCTAAAAGAATATCGCCTGGATTGCCTTTTTTTGAGCGCCATAATGCCAGAACTAAAATAACCAAACTTATAACGACCAAAATTATTCCGATGATAATATACATAAGGGAAACTCCTTTTTAAGGCGGTTCGTGCACCCGTATTTCGATTTCCTTATTTTGAAATTCATAGTTTTAGCGACTCCACCCGGGCAACCCTACGGCACAGAGTCGACAATCCCTACCGCTGCTTCTTTCCAGACCTGACGGAGTTCGGGATGTGTCTCTTGCGCAGGACCCAAATTTCAACATCGCCGCCACAATAAAATTTTCAAAACAGGTGAACCTCGATACGGGAATTCAGCCCCGCGTATGCCGGGTTTCGGGTTCAAGGGACCGGCAGCCCCCCGCTTAGCACGAACCAATCCTAATTCTTTACAATAATTAATATTATCTCAAAGAATGTCAAGATTTAAGATAAGCATTATTTGAATTTAATCAATTCTTTTTTCATCAAAATTAATAATGCGGATAGTTTTAAATAATTTTGACATTAAAAGATATAGGGTTATCTTTGCAATTATTAAAACGGCTGGTTTTGACAAGTGCCGTCGCTATAAAAAAAATTATTGGAATATATTATTGCGATGGAAAAATTATCCCAAAATTCCAGGAATTGTCTGGTCTGGGTCGAATAATATAAGCAAAGTTCCAAAAATCGGGTTTTCACCCTTTTGAGTTACAAGCTGCGTGCGAAATGAAACGAGATTATTCTTATTCTCGCTGATTAACATAAGTGAAAATTCCTCGAAAATAGATGTGAGATAATCGATTGCAACATCGGGGACTGTCGGCATCGCAGTAATTCCATAAGTGTTCGAGAGAGCATTCAAAAACGATGCGATAATAATATTTCCAACTTCCTTGATACCTGAATAATCTGTGTCATCCATCTGATGAATCGATGCAACTTCGCGCCCATAGAAGGATTTCAATACCTTAATAACACTTTGTTCAGAAAGTAAAAGTGCCGCGAAACCATCGACCTCGCCGCTGAATCGGCAGAAAACGAAACCGACGAGTTTATTTTTCGTTTCATCGGATTCAAAAAGATTCTCGATATCGATTACCGACATTTCAGGGAAATCGACACCGATATTTATCCCTAACATCTTGGTAAGCACGAGAGCTGCATTTTGAGAACCCACCGTTGTAATTCGATTTAACAACTCGATATCCTTTTTCGTCAAATCCTTTGCGTTCATCATTCACCACCCTCTTTTAATGAAATTAGTTTAATTGTTTCATATGGGTCGAGAATAAGAGCAACTTTGCCATTGCCGAGTATAGTAGCACCGGATATGCTGCGGACATCCGCAGGTATCCAGAAGGATTTAACCACGATGTCATCCTCACGAATAAATTTATCGACCCATAATGCCACATTTCTCGTTTTAGAACGAGTTATCACAAGCTCGACCTTATCGCCTTTCAATTTTATCGGTTCATCGTATAACATTTTGCCGACATCATATATCGGTATCAAATTTTCATCGAGTAAAATATGCGGTTGCCCGCTGATACTTTGGATTTTGTTCCGTTCTACCTCGACAAGTTCCTCGATTACGCTCGATGGTATTATCATAGTTTTGCCGGCAACATCGCACAAAAGAGCTTTGATAACAGCTATCGAAAGCGGAACATCAATTGTGAAAGTAGTTCCCTTATTGCGAACGGATTCTATCGAGACAGTTCCACCGATTGTCGAAAGTTCGCTTCGGACAACATCCATTCCGACACCTCTTCCAGATACCTCGCTCGTTTGTTCGGAAGTAGTGAAACCCGGCTCGAAAATAAGCTCTAAAATTTCATCGTCTGAAAATTCATTCGCCTGTTCCTCGGTTATGAGCCCGAGTTCAACAGCTTTACCCGCTACTATTATCGGGTCGATTCCAATACCATCATCGAAAACTTTTATCTGAACTCGTTCTTTCGCCCTCGATGCCTCGATTTTAACAAGACCTTTTTCGGATTTCCCCATTCTTTTACGAACATCGGGTAATTCCACTCCGTGCGAAACAGAATTACGAATAATATGTATCAGCGGATTTTTTAATTTCTCGATTACTTTGCTGTCGAGTTCGATATGCTCACCTTCGATAACGAGTTCGACATTTTTGTGTTCGCTTGAGCCAATGTCGCGAACCAATCTCGGAAATTGGTCGAATATCGATGCCAAATCGAGCAGACGAACATTCATCATCTCGTATTGAAGGTCAGAAAGGATCCGCCGCAAATGAGAATTTATATCTTTCAAACGCCAATTGTGAAGTGTCCTGTTCAAATTCCCGAGCTTGCTGACATCGATGATTATCTCGCCGATTAGATTCAACATCGAGTCGAGATCCTTTATCGGTATGCGAACATTCTCGGATAATTTAATATCCCTATCGACAACTTTTTTAGAAATAGACTTAGGTTTCTTAACTCGCTCGATTATTCCCTGTTCAACATCTTTACCCGGCTCCTCGATTCGTTTAATCCCGACAATTTTATGAAGCTGATGAATTATTTCAGGAAGATTCTCCGGTTCGCTCCCATCTTTGCGAGTGCACTCTATCAAATCCGCCAACTCATCGAGAGCCCGAAATACTATATCCGCAATATCGCTCGTGAATTTCAACTTGCCATTGCGAATTTGAGCGAAAATATCCTCGAGTGAATGCGAAAATGTGCTGATATTGCCAAATCCAACAGCAGCAGCATTGCCCTTTATGGTATGCGTTATGCGAAATATCTCATCGATGACAGAAGCATCGGAATAATCCTTTTCAAGCAGAACAAGTTGCCGATTCAAGTTAGTGATTAGTTCCTCCGCCTCCGAGAAAAAATATTCGATATATTTTGAATTGTCCATCACCATTAAAATTTATTCCCCCAAAATTCTTCGCACCTCGCCGATTACATCCTCGGGATTAAATGGCTTGACAATATATCCAGCCGCACCAGATTTGAGCGCCTTATCAACCAAAAGTCTTTGCCCGACCGCACTGACAATAAGAATTTTCGCATCGGGAATTTGTTTCAATATACGCCCAAGAACAACATTGCCCTCGATTTCAGGAATGATAATATCGAGAAGCATCAAATCGGGTTTGAGCAACGAATACTTAATAAGCGCCTCCGTGCCATTTTCAGCCTCGCCTATTACTTTATAACCCGCATCCTCTAAAATGTTCCGCAACATAATACGCATCATACGAGCATCATCGACAATTAATACTTTTTTTTCCATAGGTTTCCTCCACCCCTTCGGGCAGGCGTTCGCCTGTTTTTATTGTGCAACTTTTTTCTGAATCCCGATGAAATCGGGACCTGACAACCAAGTTGTCATTCATTGTTGCACCCGATTAGTCAAATAACTTTTCTCCAACTAAAAAGAACCGAAGGTTCTTCAGAAAAATTTGAATATTTTCTAACGATTTCCAATCGTTAGAAATACTAAAGTTTTCTTGAAGGGGTCTGGGGAAACTTCTTTTCCAAAAGAAGTTTCCCCAGAAAAAATCACCCCCATCTTCCTCCTTATCATTCCTCCCGCTAAAACTCTCTGCTCGTTTCTACTTCTAAATAAATCTTTCAAATCGAACTGCGCAAGAGAAAAATCGACAATGGTTTGCGAACTATTGTTTCGTTATATCTCGAATATATTGTCGAATTTTTGTCGCACCACTATTTTACCCGTGTCGCAGTGAAACCATAACGACCTTCCAAAATGTCCACCTGTGGCATTTGCAACGATAGGGATTTTCAATTCGTGCAGCAATCTTCTGACCACGCGGATATTTTGCTCGCCGATATTCGGCACCTGACTGTAATGGAACAATTGCGCGCCGCCGACAATTTTTGCAACTAAATCTTTAATCGGTATTCCCTTTCGCTTAAATTTATTCGCTATTTTCTCGATAGCCCAATCTGCATATTTAGCGGGTTTAGTTCTATCGAACTGCTTATCTTTTCGCTCTGGCAGCATAATATGCGCCGCCGCACCCGTTTTAGTTTCGGCATGATAAAGACAGACAATTGCACACGAGCCGATTCCTGCAGCGAGTAGAATCGCAGGCGATTGTGCGATAACGATTTTACCGAGACCAACATTTATATTATGCTCAGAATTCATTTCAATTCGACTAATTTCTCGATATTTAGAATTAATAAGAATTTTTCATCGATTATACCTTTTATGAATTCGGGATTTATATGAATTTCGACATTCGAGAAATCGGTGGATATATGAGCGGTATCCTCGGAGACGACATCCGGCATATTTTCCACGAGTAGTGCAATTTTATTTTCCCCGACCGACGATATAATCAATTTTGCCGTGTCGCTTATAAGCGACTTATTCTCTGCGAGCCGCGATTCCAAATCCATCACAGGAACTATTTCGCCCCGGACATTGCAAATACCGAGAATACATTCGGGCGTCTCGGGAACAACCATAATCTCTGGAACATTCATCACCTGCTGAATCGAATCGAGTGGCAGTGCGTATTTTCCATTTTCAATGTCGAATGTTATAAATTTTACACGAGCCATTATTTCACCTTATTTCACCTTCCGATAAATTCTATGTTCGAGCGTTATCGTGCTTAGCGATTTAATCGAACATTTCGGCAGGACTTCGCTTTTCCCGATAATCAAATACCCGCCGATATATAAATCGTCTATCAACCTTCGATACATTTTCACTTGAAGTTCTTTCCCGAAATAGATTGCGACATTTCGGCACATAATGAAATCGAATTTGCCCAAATCCGAACCTGTTAGAATATTATGCTTTTTGAAAATCACCGATTTTTTAATCTTCCGCTCGATTTTATATATGCCATCATCGGAATTTTTGAAAAATATTTTTCTATCGTTTTGGGATAAATTTTTCAAACTCGTTCTCTTATAAATCCCCCGCCGAGCTTTCTTCAATGCGATTTCATCGATATCGGTCGCCACAATCTCCGCTTTGCCACTGCCGATTCCCATTTTAGATAGAATTATCGCCAATGAATACGGTTCCTCACCCTTAGAACATCCAGCGGTCCAAAAACGAATTAGATTGTTTTTGTTCGCGATTAGCTCGGGCAATATATCGACACCGATTATATCGAATACTTCGGGATTTCGCATAAATTCCGAGACATTGATTGTCAAATTCTGCAAAAGCATACCGAGTTCATCGGGTGAATCCTCAATATATTTATAATATTGGTTCACAGATGCGAGCGGGATTCGGTTTATTCTGCCCGCGATTCGCCTTCGCAAAAATGCGGGATTGTATCCCGAAAAATCTATATCATAATGCTTGCGCAACATTCGACTAAATTTATCGATATGTTCGAGCGTTATGTCGGAAAACGATATCGGCATAATTATTCCATATAAAATATTTTCAGATTCGGAAACTCCTCGAGATAAAGTTCTGTTGCTTCTCGCAGATTACCGATAATTTCCTCTATATTGTTCCCCTGACTGACAGTTCCAACTTCGGGACATTCGGCTACATACAAATCATCTTCCCTGTGAATAACTGCTGTAAAAATTCGCTCTTGCATATCGATTCCCTCCTGTATTCTATCTCGATAATATAATTTTCTTCATTGCAATTTGTCCATCATTCATTGTTACCCGCATTAGATATATTCCCGATGCTTTCGTTTGCTCGGGCGTCCAGATGAATGTGCGGTGTCGTAGGGACGACTCTTGCAGTCGCCCTTTCCTCATGGGCAATCGTTTTCTTATGGGCAGGCGCAAGACCTGCCCCCCTACGATTTTCTCACACAATCTCTATGATAATTATTCCACCTTAAATCTTCCGACAAGTTCCCGCAGTTCATCCTCACGCTCGATTAGAAGTTGGATTAACGATGTCATCTGTTCCATCGAACTGGCGATTTCCTCGGTAGCGGCGGATGTTTCCTCGGTAGCGCTCGCGCTATTCTCCGACATCGCCGATATTTCGGATATTTTCTCCTCGACACCTTTCGCACCTTTCGCCATAACATCCTGAATTCGAGTCGAGACATCTGTGATAACTGTTTTACCCTCCATAACCTTATCGGTGCTGGTCTGCATATTGGTTACAGCGGAATCGACCTTATCGATAATGTCGTTTATCAAATGCCCTATTTGGTCTGCGGCATCAGCAGAATCCTCGGCAAGCTTTTTGACTTCCTCCGCAACGACAGTAAATCCTCTGCCAGCATCACCTGCGCGAGCCGCCTCGATAGAGGCATTGAGCGCGAGCAAATTGGTTTGATTTGCAATATCGCCGATTATTTTCACAAATTCCTGAATCTCGGTCGAACGCTTGGCGAGTTCATTGATAACCTCCATCGTATCGCCGACAGCATCGCTGATTTGGTTCATTTTTTCCACAGCCACCTGCGAATCCTGCGTAATCGAGACAATCTGCGATGTCATTTCCTCGACAACATTAGATGTTTCGCCGACTCGTTGAGCTGTTCTCGCCGAACCCGCCGAAATCTCTTGAACTGTCGATGATACCTCCTCCAAAGTTGCATTTATATCCTGAGAACTAACTGAAAGCTGTCTAACCATCTCGGAGACTTCATTTGCAGTTTCGAGCACATTGGATATAATTCCGCGCAATCCATCTATCATTCCATTAAAAGCATTTCCCAGTTTGCCGACCTCGTCCTTGCTGTCCACAGGGATTTTTGCGGTTAAATCACCCGTTCGTTTGGAAATTTCACTTGCCCGTTGAACCAGCATATCTATCGAGTGAGTTATCGTTTTGCCGATTAGAACGCCAGAAAAAATTCCTATAATTAAAATGAACAGTCCAAATATAAGAACTATTAACCGATAGGTAGATATTTCACTATTGATTCGCTCCAATGTCATTCCGATAATAAGATAGCCCAATTCACTATCTTCCGATTCGATTGAAACCTGGATATTCATCATATTGCCGACGATTTCAGCTTCATCTTTCGATAATGTAATTCGGGAATTACTTAAATAATTAAACGATGCAAAAATATTCCCCTGTCTATCATAAACAGCGATGTATCGAACATCTTCATCCTGAGTAGCTCCTGTAAAAGCATCGATAATAGATGTGGTATCATCGAATTCCATAGCGGAAGCAATATTTGTCGCAAGCATATGTGCAATCGAAATTCCTTTGTCTTTAAGAGCTTGTTGTGCAAAAGATTTCTGACGAGCAGGGAAAAAAAGCAATATGAAAAGGACGATGACAACGAATACGAGCGAGAAACCCAACGATATTTTTAATCTTATAGAAATATCTTTGAAAAATTTCATAATTCCCTCCATCTATTTGATAACACGAGCCAATTTAAGGATATTCGAACTAAAATCGGCGCCGATACTTTTTGAAACCGTTGTATTTATGATGATTTCAGGTTTGCCATTTTTGATACCGAGTCCAACAGCTATTCCATTATCTGTATAAGCTGGAACACCTGTCATCGTGAGAATTTTATTTGTCGAACAAATATCGATTATTTTCGATATTTCATTATCGAATCCGGGAGCAATGTATAATAAATTGATACCATAGCTTTTTATGGATTTTGAAAGTTCACCGAAACCCTTAATGGGAATAAGTAATATTTGAATATCTTTTATCGATTTATCGTCTAATGAATTAAATTTCTTCTCGAAATCCTGTTTTGCTCGAAGCGATTTTTTATTATCGGGATTGTATAGCACGCCGAGTTTTAAACCCTCTGTCCCACGCTGTGAAATATTTCTATCGTATTTAAGAATTTTTAAAAGTAAATTAACCTGCAAGTCCATACGAACTTCCTCCTGCGCCCAAAGGACAAATCCCGTAAGGACTATAAATAGAATTATTTTCCACCGAAACCACTTCATCTTAATATATCCTCCTAACTATTTTTCATTCCTGTCAACGAGTCTCTTGTTGCCATCCTTATTTCGCTCATTCCCATCCATTCTTCCCTGCAATTAAAATCGTGGATTCATTTTCTATGGCCTCAATTCCTCGATGTGAATAAACTGCCCATTTTCAATTTTCCATAATTCGTATCGAGCATCCTCGATATCGCCATTATTATCGATATCCACACTTCCCGATGCACCCTCGTAATTTATGTCTCCTCTCACAAGCAAAGTCCCAATAACAGTGGTAGTATTGATAATTGCCTTTCCTCTGCTAAACTCGCCATAAGTGATAGTCGTGCCGGGCGGCGATGAAATAATTTGCAAAGCTTTACCGATAAAATAAGGGTCGAGTGTATCCGCATATATAATCGCATACGCAAACAATATTGTCGCATCATACCAGTTCTCGATATCACGGTGTTTTCGCGAATCTTGACCTGTAAAATCCTCGTAATCATCCTTAAAATATTCGTAATCGATATCGCCATAGTATGGCGAAACTCCCATCAATCCCTCGGCATTTTCAGCACCGGCACTCACGATAAATTCCTGAGCTTTGAATGCATCTGATAGAATCCAGTTCGCAGAATAACCACTCGCTTTCCAATCGCGGATAATTTGTGCTCCGCTTTTGGGATACCCGATTAGAAATATTGTCCTTTGTGATGAAGCAAATGTATCGACATCGGCGAAAAGACTTTCGATTTCCACAGCATAGGAAACCTTTCCCAATTCATAAGAAATCATCTTTTCCACAGTGCCGTAATAATTAAATCTATTCTCGAAAGTTTCAGCCATACCATTGCCATAATCGTCATCGACATAAAGCACTCTAACCATCGAATCGTTTAATGCCGCAAGTTTATCGGCGATAACTCTCGCCTGATAATAATCTGAAAGCACAGTTCGGAAAAATATGCTGTCGTTGACATCGTCATTCGTGAGTTTGTGTGCACCCGACGACCCCGAAATCTGAATAATATTTTCATCAGCAATCATATCTCTAATAGCAATCGAAACAGGCGATGCATCGGCACCGAAAATAGCCACGACATTTTCATTATCTACAAGGTCTTTAGCCGCAAGCGATGCCTGGAATGGGTCGGAACGCGAATCGCAAACGATAAGTTCGATAGGTTTATTCATAATTCCACCCGCCTCGTTTATTTCATCGAGTGCCATCTGGATTCCTTGCATCTCCGAACTACCATAAGCGGACGATTCTCCCGAAAATGGCAATATCACACCGATTTTAATAGAATTGGCATTTTCATCGGTCGTATCATCGGTATCATCGGAACAACCGAGTGCGAAAATTATTAAAAGTATCGGTAATAAATGCCATTTAAGCGTTTTCATTTCATGCCTCCGGCTCTAAAAATTATGGCTAACCTGAAAATACAGTGTTCTCTTTATTCCTGGAATATCGATACCATTATGTCCAGGTTCGATATACACTTCATTGGTTAAATTTCTAATCGACAACGAAAATTTCGTTTTTCCAAACGAGAACATTTTTAATCTTTTTGTGAATAAATTCAGATTAAGAATTTGATAAGCGGGGAGATTGTATTTTTCTCCACCATTTAACGCTATATTCGATTGACTAGCGCTTCGTTCACCTATATATCTTTGCTCGAAACTAAATCCGATTTTGATTTGCGGTATCATATAACTGAAACTCGAATACGACATCAAAGTTGGATATTCAAAAATTTCACTCGGCACATAACTATAATCGAAAAGACTGTCCTCATCGGAATTATCGGGAATTTTGGTATATTGATATGAAACGCTCCATTGTGTAGTCAGATTTTTGAAATTCCATCTGAGCATAGCTTCCCCACCCATCACATCGACAGGATTTAAATTTTCTACGCTGAACATACCATCACGATATACATAACCGATTTTATTCGTAATCGAATTATAGAACATATCGAACGATGCTCCGAAATCCTCTGTATTCGATGGCGTTATTTCGAGGTCGAAATTTTTCGATTCTTCGGGAACAAGATTTGGATTGCCGACAGCATCGCCTGAAAACATTGGTCGAGCAAAAAGCTGTTCTGGAGCCGGTGGACTAAACGATGTTCCAAAAAGTAATTTGCAATGTGCCTGGTCGGTAAAGTTATAAACTGTGCCGAAACGGATATTATAAAAATCTCCATATGTAGAATTATGGCTGAATATCAATCCCTGCGTGAAATTAAGCTTCTCCGACGGTATATAGATTGCTTGTGTGTAGATTCCCATATTTAAGAAAACCGTATCGCCGATAGCTGATTGAAGTGTAACAGAATCGCCTGTGGAATTATCGCCGAAATCCCGGTTGAAAATATACCAAAGATTGCCGACATTGAAATTTTGCGACAGAACATTAGTTCCCGCAGCTACACTGATTTTTTCGGATGGTGAATATTCTATCTGTCCCTTAAAATCGATATTCATAAAACCCATATCTCTATGGACAGTGAAAACATCGCTGCCATAATCGAGTTCGTCGTTGCCATTTGGACCACCGCCTAAAAAAGATAAACCCGCCGTCGCATATAAATTCCCTGCAAAATTCTTTTCATACATCATTCTCGCAAAATAGTTATTTAACGAAATTCTATTGTTATGAGTTAAAATTCCCCAGTCTGCAAATTCATCGTAGCTATCGAGATATTGAAAACTGCCATCCAATGTGAATATCCCAACATTTTGCGGAGCATAGGAAAGTTTTGTGAAAAAAGAATACGGATGAGCAACATCGTTTTCCGATTGCCCACCGACATACTGAATAGATGTTTCCGGGATTTTCAAACCCGTTCTATTAAGTCCGAAACCCGAAACCGATGCCATATATTCGAAATGCTGAAGTTTTTGTCCAATAGCACAATTTCCACCGAACGACATATCGTTCGAGTTTTCAGTGCCAAGTGCTAACGATACATTTCCACCATCGAAATCATCACCGGTTTTCGTTATAATATTTATAATTCCCAAAAATGGGTCGGCGCCATATAAAGTCGAACCGGGTCCGAGAACCACCTCGATTCGCTGAATAGTCTCTATTGGAATTAGTTCGGGACCCAAGAAATTCCCGCCATTATAGCTGAAAGAAACAGGTTGATTATTAATCATAACTTTAATTATTCTGTTGTTCCCACGCATTCCACCGGTGATTCCACGCACATTCACGATATAATTTACACCATCGAAATAAGTATAAATTCCGGGGATAGACATAATCGCCTCACCAACCGAACGATAACCATTTATTTGAATTTGTTCAGCCGTGATTACTCGAATAACAGAAGGTGCCCGATTTATCCGAAGCGCTTTCTGAGTGGGAGAGACAACATTTACATCGAGTAATTCCTTGAGGGATAAATCCTCGAGGTCCTCTTGTGGAAATACCAATCCAAAAGTTAAAATTATTAAAATTAATATCAACACCCTTCTATACAAAACTTCCTCCTTGAAGTTATTTTCATAGAAAAATCGCATCTCGTTTCAAGATAATCACAGGTTTTTCTGATATTATGCCCATTTTATCGATATAATTGCTTATTTCATCGACAAAATTGACTTCCCGCTTTTGAATTTCATCGAGATGTGCAATATCGATTTTCCCAGAAACCAAAAACACTATTTTTTCTTTGTTCCGTTCAATAATAATAGCATTAACATCTGAATCGATATCCCGAAATGTTTTCAACCTATAACACAACTTTGAAATCGGGATTTCACTATCCCCTATTTTCAAATTTCCGCTTTCACTATTTGAATAATCTATTTCACATTCTTTAATATCCAAAATTTGTTCTACATCGTCGAGTTTAATACCATAAGCTGTGTTATCTATTTTAATAATTAAAAATCGTTCAGTCATCGGTGGTCTCTTTTTTGAGAAGTTCATCGAAAACTTTTTTCATAAGCTCGGGGTTAAAAGGTTTTGCCATAATTTTATAAGCACCCTTACGATATTTTTCCGAAATAACATCTGGCGAATTGCCCAATCCACTTAATATAATAACTTTAACCGATTTTTGAATTAACCTGTCAAAAATTTCATCTATCGGAACACCGGGCATAATAAGGTCGAGTATTACGACATTTGGGTTGAATTCCTCAAAAAGTTCGAGTGTTTCATCGCTACTTTTTGCAGAACCGACTATTTCAACATCATTCATCGAATCGAGTAAATCCGTAATTTGAAAACGGGATAATTCGCTGTCATCGGCTATTAGGACGCGCAATTTTTCGTTATCATCAGAAACAGTAGCAGAATTTTGCATTTGCTCGATAATACCGATAGAAAATTCATAAGATGGTATTTTAGCAGGGAATTCGAGTATCTTATATCCCGATGGTGGAACATATTTTTCCATTTTATCTTTCAAAAAACTGTTCGGGGATTTAATATTTAACTTATATCCCAATTCTAACAACTGTGATGTAATATTCCCGCAGATAATATTTGTCATTTCACGGACAAAATCTGAAACCGTTTCATTATCATAAATAATTTTATCGTCTTTATACAATTTTTCGGCGATTCCATAAGCAAGTTCCTTCGGAAGAACGATAAAATATTTGAAATCTATACTGTTAGAAAAATCGACCACTGAAAATAAAAACAAATTATCGATAGACTCCTTATAAGTTCCTTGTCCCAATTTTAGCGTTAAATTAGGCATTCTTCTGAAAAGCTTCACAGTTGTATCGAGAATGGTAAATAGTTCATCGAAATATTTATGCTTCGATGGAATTAAATTTTTGAGATTTTCAATCGGTTTTTGCTGTCGATGAAATTCATCGAGAAATTCAGAAAGTTTTTTACTATCGATATAACCTTTGTCGATTAAAATTTGTCCGAGAAAAATATGATTATTTTGATGAATAATGATGAGTTTATTAAGCTGCTCTTGTGTTAAAAAACCGAGTTCGACAGCAAGTTCACCGAATAATTTGTCTGTTCTTCGCTGCTCGAGATTGATAAATTTAGCATCTTTCTGCTCCAAAATCCCTTTATTGACAGCCAATTCCCCGATTTTAACCGTTAATTTTTGCTGGTATTGAAGTGCATTTTTCAATTGTTCTGTTGTTATTGCACCATTTTCGAGCAAAAACTGACCAAAAAATTTCGGCTCCATTTTTAAGTTTCCCCCTAGATAATTCATACAAAGTTGAATTACTTCGATTAAATAGTCAAGCATTTTTTACTTGGCAACTGCTGAAATATATACAAATACAGAAAATTAAAAACTTATTTCTTGTTAAATTATCGTTATAAATAATTCAATAAAGAATACCGACATCTAATTCACCTATCTGAACCGATGCAGGGAATAATAATAATTTTTGTCCTGATTTGGGAGATAATTTTTCTCGATTCATTGTCAAATAGGATAACGGTGGTGTCATAGATATATTTCTGCCCGATTCGAGAATGTGTGAAATCGCATTGCCACAAATGATGTTCGATAATTCGCCGATAGAATCGCATATCGTTTCATCATCACAATCGACTTCCTTGCTTTTATAAAGATTCCTTGTAATCGAACACGCTACTTTTTGTGGTAAATTCAGAAAATATTTAATTTCGGGGTTTCCAACCAATCGTATCAAACTTATTAGATATTTATTATCCACATTTTTATTCGAGTAGAATCCTTTACCGATTTTCAAATGTAAATCGGCCATCCTGCGAAATATCTTTATGCTTACATCCATCAGAATAAAAATTTCATCGTATAAATCGATATTTTTGGGGATAATATATTCGAGCGATGCAATCGGTTTTTGCTCATTTTCAAATTCATCGAGATAAGTTTTTAATTGTTCTTTAGTAAGATAGTCGAGTTCTATTAGTGCCTGTCCAAGAAAAATATGATTGTTCCTCTGGAAATTTATCGTCTTCTGCAACTGTTCTTCGTTAAGAAAACCCATCGATATAGCGAGTTCCCCGAAATATTCGTCTGTCTGACGCTGCTGCCGATGAACCTTTTGAACCTGTTCGGGTGTCATAAGCTTAAGTAAAACAGCGACTTCACCGATTTTAATAGCATCTTCACTTTGCTGATATTGTAAAGCACTAAAAAGATGTTCCTGAGAAACATATTTGTTCTCGAGTAAAAATTGACCGAAAAATTTTGGAATCATAACTATTCCTCATTAAAAAATTTATGATTTTAATTATATAGTTTTTCAAATATTTTGCAATAACTATTTTGTATAAATAATTTTAATTAAATATTAAAT
>JAGGZE010000180.1 GCA_021162205.1 bacterium | reverse complement strand
GACACATATTTATTCCCTTTCTAATTTATAAAATAAACTGAAAATTATGGGTTTAATATCAATTCACAAGTTTTTTCTTCGATGATTTTTCAATTAGATATCGAACAATTTTCATCGCAAACATAAACAACTTGCGAGTTGTTTAGTTGAAAAATAATATTCAATTATTATCCCAATTTTTCGAGGATGAATGCGGTTTTTTCAAATGTTTCCTGTCCAGACGAGGATTTTTGCCGCGAAAATAACGGCGGCGGTTTCTGCTCGTAGTCTTGCCGAACCGAGTGCGACAGGCACAGCATCGTATTCCGCAAGTTCGGATTTCTCGGCGGTCGAAAATCCTCCCTCGCAGCCGACAAGCGCACAAATATTACTGCCATTCTGTGTCATTCGTTTCGGTGGCGATGGCACACCATCGGTGTCGGCATAGATAATGCCATCGAAATTCTGGCTGTATTGCTGAAGAAATTTTTCCAAACGCATCGGTGGATAAATCGTTGGAATCCAGGTTCGTTTAGACTGTTTCATCGCACGAATTGCAATTTTTTCGAGCCGTTCATCGTTTCCATCGAGCCCTTGCCGGGTATATCGAGTAATCAATGGTGCGAACTCGTCGATACCGATTTGAACAAGCCAATCGAGTGCGAGTTCCATAAGTTTCGGCTTGATAATTCCCATTCCGAGACAAATTTTGACCGATGGCTTTTCGAACGGTTCGATAATTTCGATAATTTCCGCCACTGCACCTTTTTTGTGCATTTTTGTCAGTCTGCATCGGAACAAATCGCCGATACCATTCGTCAGGAAAAATTCATCGCCATCTCTCGCGCGAAGGACATCGACAATATGATGTGCCTCGTCGTCGGTGAGAAAAACTTTGCCCTTACTGAAATCGTCGGGCGGTGCATAAAAATATGTGGTTTGAATCAACATTTTATGATTTTGTTCCAATTT
Organism: bacterium; assembly: GCA_021162205.1. Classification (GTDB taxonomy): domain Bacteria; phylum UBP14; class UBA6098; order B30-G16; family B30-G16; genus JAGGZE01. The sequence continues at coordinate 3,205 of JAGGZE010000180.1, read as the reverse complement.
ATATGAACCTCTATTCACAATCCCCTAACTTTTCGCTACACTCAAGGTCTGTCGCCCTTAATTCACAGAGAGCAGCGGAGTAGGGACAGACCCCCGTGTCTGTCCTGTGGTCATCATGTTTCATCATCCGAGCATTCATATCACTTGTTCAGATGTTTTCGTTCGTTGCGGTGTCCATTCGCAATGTCGCATGCGCCATCTCTTATGTCAAGGTGAACATTTCCTATGTTCTTGAAACCTTTACAGTATGATAGTGAGCGATTTTTTATTTAATTATGAATGCCATATTTTCTTATGACATTTTCGATAGCAGATTTTTTCGGTTGCTTTTCATCTTCGGCAAATTTTTTGAGAAGTTCCTTTTGCTTGCGCGTGAGTTTATCCGGAACGAGAACGATAAATTGAATTATCACATTCCCATGGCGAGATGTGCCAGGACTGGGCAGTCCTTTGCCTTTCAATCGCAAAATATCGCCGAATTGAGTTCCCGCCGGTATCTCGATTTCGATTTCTGTGCCATCGACATTTTTGAACTTTCGTTTCCCGCCTAATGCCGCAGTCGTGATTTTAATCGGATATGAAGTGTATATATCGTTGCCTTTGCGAACGAATTTTTTATGTGCAATTTCACGAATAATAATCAAAAGGTCTCCCGGACGACCACCGTGGATACCGACATTCCCCTTACCTGCGACACGAAGAATTTGTCCATTATCGATACCAGCAGGGATTTTCACCTTAATTTTTTCGGACGCTCTAATTCTACCCGTGCCTTTACATTTTGTGCAAATCTTTGTAGGGATACTTCCACTTCCACCGCAAGTCGGGCAAGTCGAAATCCTTTGAACAGTTCCGAAAAACGAACGACCGACCTCTCTTACCCGACCAGTGCCGCCACATTGCGGACATTTTCTCAATTTCTCACCATGCGGATAGCCCTTGCCACCACATACAGAACAGGTCTCGAAATGCGAGACCGTTACGGTCTTCTCCACACCTTTATAAATTTCCTCGAGTGAAATATCGACAGCTATTCGCAAGGATTCTCCCTGCTGAGCATAGCTTTGCTTTTGCGTCCTCATATTTTGACCGAAACCGCCACCACCCCACATTCCGTTTGCAGTGGTCAAACCACCGAATATCTGCTCGAATATGCTCATAGCATCGGATACATCGTAGCCCTGCTGGAAAAAGTCGTTGAAATTTGAAACTCCTCCCCTATCGTAAATATCACGCTTCTTCGGATTTGAAAGTATCTCGTATGCCTCGGATAAACGCTTAAATTTCTCCTCGGCATTCGGGTCGTCGGGATTTCTATCGGGATGATATTTCATCGCAAGTTTGCGATATGCACTTTTTATCTCATCGATACTCGCATCTTTCGGAACACCGAGTATTTCATACGGGTCTATGTTAGAACTAACAGCCATTTTTATTACTCACCACCTTCATTATTTTTATTTTCTTTCGATTCATTGGGTTCGTCATATTTACCGACAATAACTCTCGCAGGAGAAACAAGTTTTCCTTGCCTGATATAGCTCGGCTGGATTGATTGAATAACGATACCATCTTCGTCGGGTGAATCCACCGGTTGAACCGCGATAGCATCGTGTTCGAGCGGGTCGAATTTTTTACCGGTCGGGTCGTTCGATTCGACTCCCTCGAGTTTTAAAAGTTCTCGTATCCTTTTGGAAACAAGTTTAATTCCATTGTAAATAGCTTCTGGGTCTTTTTCATCTTCGACTTCCCGCATAGCTCGTTCCACATCCGTTGCGACATCGAGCAATCTACCGATAATATTATTTCGTTCCTGCTCTATCATCGTAAATAAAATGCGCTCTTGCCTTTTGCGGAAATTCTCGAACTCGGCAGTTTTTCGAAGAAGTCGGTCCTTCAACGATTCATTTTCAGATTGCAGTTCGGCGATTATATCTTCCGAACTTTTCGGTTCCGCACTTTCTATCGATTTTTCACTCTCGTTTTTTATTTCAGGTTCGATTTCAGCAGTTTCGTTCTCCGATATAGCCGTTTCTTTTTTATTTTTACCTTTCATATAAAAACCTCCTAATATTGCCATAGTGTTGCCATTTTGCGAGCTGTATAGGAAACCAATTCGATAAGTCTCGCATAGTTCATTCGTGTCGGACCGATAATACCGAGTATGCCTTTCCCCGAGCCGAGAGGATAAGTCGATACAATCATTCCCAAATCTTTTAATTGAGGTGGACCAACTATAATTTCAACATTTTCACCCGTTATCGATGAAAGACATTTAAGTAGAACATCGTCGCTTTCACAAGCGCTCATCACCTGACCAAGCTGTTTCTGGTCGGCGAATTCGGGTTTCTCGATTATATTCTCCCTGCCGAAAATAGCGGTGATTTCATCCTCTAACTTGAAAATTTCCTCGGCGGACTGTATAAGCTTCGATGTGAAATTGCCATATAGTCTATTCAAATCCGCGAGACGAATTTTAATTTCCCTTTTGATTTCCGAAAAAGTCAAACCCGAAAGTCGTTGGTTGACCCGCTCGCCCAACTCTTCGAGTTTTCGAGTATTTATATCGTCGAATTCCATAACTATCGAGCGAGTCAACCCCGAATGAGTTATCAGAACGACAACTATCCTGTTGCTGGTAATCGGAATAAATTCGAGTTTATGCAAAATCAATTCCTCGCCGGTAGGAGCGATAATCAAACCGAGTTCATTCGAAAGTGCAGCTAATATTTTCCCGATTCCCTCGAGCAATTGAAGCAAATCGGTGAACTCACCGAAAAAAACTTGTTCGATTGCATTTCTTTCCTGCAAATCTAATTTTTTTGGCTTCATCAAATACGATATGTAATACCTTATAGCGGATGCTGTCGGCACGCGACCTGCCGATGTATGCGGTTGCCAGAGAAATCCGAGTTCCTCGAGGTCTTTCATAACATTTCGCACGGTAGCCGATGAAAGCACGGCACCGAATTTTTTGCTGATTAACCTGCTTCCAACAGGTTCGCCTGTGCGGATATGCTCCTCTATCAATATCCGCAATATATTTCCAGCTCGCTGCGATATTTTTTCCATTTCACTTTTCATAACGATTTAATTTATATTCCAAATTACTTTTGTCAAGAGTAGCGTAAATAGTTTAATATGAAAATTATGATTTTGTGGAAAAATATTTTTTGAAAAAGTAAAGTTTTACACAAAACTTGAT
>JAGGZE010000082.1 GCA_021162205.1 bacterium | reverse complement strand
TTCCATTCAACAGACTACCGATGGCGGTTTCATCGTAGCGGGAGTGTCCCAGTCCAATGATGGCGATGTCAGCGGAAACCACGGCTCTTCTGATTCTTGGGTAGTGAAGTTGAATTCTGCAGGCGAAATCGTCTGGCAGAGAACACTCGGCGGAAGTGATGAGGATTGTGCGACTTCCATTCAACAGACTACCGATGGCGGTTTCATCGTAGCGGGAGTGTCCCAGTCCAATGATGGCGATGTCAGCGGAAACCACGGCTATGATGATTATTGGGTAGTGAAGTTGTCGCCGGAGGGCAAAATAACCGAAGATGCAATAATGCCCGAGCAGTTGGCAATAAATGTTTTTCCAAATCCGTTCAATTCGTCCTGTGCAATCACGGTTTCATATTCCGCAGGCGTTGCAGGGAATTCCGTCTCGACGGAAGGAAAGCAACGCAATGAAATGACCTTAAAGGTCTACGATTTGCGGGGGAATGCTGTGTGGGAACGGTCTCCCGACCGTGATAATCGACATCGGGAGATGTCTCCCACATCCCGCACATTCATCTGGCAACCCGACAAAACAATCGCATCGGGACTCTATCTTGTGCGTGCGACAATGGGAGATGGACGAACGGCGATGAAGAAGGTGGTGTTGGTGAGATAGGTTTCTGAACCGGTGATGTGAATGATGAAATGATTTTGCATGATAAATGCTCGTCGGCATCATCCCGTTCAGGCGGGATTAAATCAGTTTCATCACTGGTTCAAAATGGTGCGCAGAAAACACCCGAAGGGTGCAGACAAGCCCTTCGGCTCTTTTTAATGGCGACTTTTTTCTTAATCCCGATAAAATCGGGGTCTTGCTGATGGAATCAGCAATTCATTGTCGCCGAACCTTCGGTTCTTCTTGATTGGTTGAAAAGTTATTTATTAATCAGGTGCAACAGGGAATTGAGCGAAGCGAAAGGAAAGTTGCAAGATAAAAACACCCGAACGGGTGTGGCTCTTTTTAAATGGAGATAATGTTATTTTGATCAATCAGGCGTTGCAGGGAATGACAACTTTGTTGTCAGGAAAGCAATGCGAAGAAAACAGGTGAACGCCTGCACAAAAAAAGCCCGAATTGTCTTTTCATTCCTTGACATTCCAATTTTGATGAACAATATTTATCAAATGAGAATATTAATCCTTACAATATTGATGCCTATAATGGTGCTGGCTCAACGGGATGTGCAATTTTCTGTGGATACCAGCGGGAACAAGGATACCACCGTTACGATTTCCGATTCGACAGAATCTATCGATACCGCAGGCACGACCGAGATGGCATCGCCGACGAATCTTACCGAATTGAATTCTATCGAAAGCGATTTTGCACCATTCATTTCGACCGATGGTAGGACGATTTATTTTTCATCGTCTCGCGATGGTGGTTTTGGCGGCGAGGATATTTATATATCGCATTTCGAGAAGGGCTATTGGACAAATCCCGATAATCTCGGTTCGTCTGTGAATACGAAGTATAACGAGGGTGCTATGTGCATCTCTCCCGATGGCGAGGATATGTTCATATCGGTCTGCGGGCGACCCGATTCCTATGGCGGATGCGATATTTATGTTTGCCATCGGCACGGTGAAAATTGGAGCGAACCGAATAATCTCGGTAAGTCTGTGAATTCGCAAGACTGGGATGGTCATCCATCGCTTTCGCCCAGCGGCGACACATTGTATTTCGCATCGTCTCGGTTCGGAGGGTTCGGTGGAATCGATATTTACTATACATACAAAACGAAGAAAGGTTGGTGCAAACCTAAGAATTTCGGCTATCCGATAAATAATGCTCGCGACCAGACCTCGCCATTTCTGCATATCGATGGTGAAACGATGTATTTTTCTTCTGGAGGACATGGTGGACTCGGTGGATTGGATGTATTTTTCACGAGGCGCGATACTGCGACAGGCAGATGGTCTAAACCGCAGAATATCGGTCCGCCCGTGAATACATCGGGAAACGATTATTTTTTCTCGGTGCCAGGAGCTGGCGACTATATCTATTTCGCATCGGATAGACCCGCAGGATATGGTGGTTTCGATATATATTCGTATCCACTCGAGGCGTGGCAGCGACCGCAGATTGTCGCTACTCTTATCGGGAAAGTTGTCGATGCCCAAACAGGCAAACCATTGGCGGCGACTGTTACTATTGAGCGACTTTCCGATGGAAAGGTTATCCAAAAACTCGACACCGATTCGTTAACAGGACAATTTTTCGCAGTGCTTGCAGCGGGACAAACTTATGGAATTTCGGTGTCCGCTCCCGGATATGCGTTCTCATCGGAGAACTACGAGGTCGAGATGCAGGAGGGCTATAACGAACTTCGGCATACATTCGAATTGCGCAAGGTCGAACTCGGCTCGATTGTTTCGCTGGTCAATTTATTCTTCGATTTTGGAAAATCCGACCTTCGACCCGAATCCGAACCAGAACTGATGCGAATTTACAATCTTATGCTGGAATATCCAAAGATGAAAATCGAGGTGCAAGGATTTGCAGATTCTGTCGGCAATAGCAAATTCAATATGTATCTTTCGAGAATGCGTGCGAAATCTGTGCGGGATTGGCTTGTAGGTAGGAGTATCGATTCCACTCGTGCGAGATATATCGGCTATGGCGAGGAGGAACAGGGAGCTACCGAGGATGAATTGCAGAGAAGTCGTCGGGTTCAGTTCAAGATAATTTATCTTGGTCCGAATATTCCTATACCTGAAAAAGAAAGTGAACCACAAAAAATTCCTAAACAAGTGCCGAAAATCGAACAGGATGATGCAGAAGATACAATTCCACCATCTGAACCCGATAGCGAGGATACGATTCGCAGCGAGCCGAAAATCGACCTATCCGCATTATCCGATACTTCTATGACTCTCGATGAATACAAAAGTTTGCTCGATAATATCGAACTCGATAATATTGCGGATTCACTTTTTTCAAAGTATATTGTGAATGGCGATGAATTTAAACTCGGTGAACTCGAAAGTCGTCCAGTTGCGGTGAAAACGGCGGCACTCGGCTATCCGCAAATAGCCAGAGATAAAGGAATCGAAGGTGTTGTGCTGCTCGAATTTAAAATAGATACTATGGGTAATGTCGAGCCGAGAAGTGCGAAAATTGTCAAAGCTATACCACCGAATGTTTTCGATGGTGTCGCTATCGAAGCTATTTATCACTGGAAATATCGACCTGCAATCGCCGATGGTAAAAAGGTCGAAACGAATTGGTTGCAGGCATTGATTTTCAGGGAGAAATGATAAATTGTAGGAGACATCTCCTGATGTCGATATTTATTATGGTATTCGAGGTCGGGAGACCTCTCCTACAGGGGCATATAATGAAATACAAAGATTTTCAAAGGGGACAAAAACAATTAAGAAAGGGGAGATTTTCTAATCGAGGATGTTTGTATTTTATTACAACCTCTTGTTTTAATAGACAAAGAATCTTTATAGAAAAAAATGTAGTTCGAATCGTATTTGATACAAATGATTGGCTCGAGAATAAAGGATATATTGATTGCTATTTTGTTATTTTAATGCCAGACCATATACATTTGATATTCCAATTGTTAGGTGAAAAAACACTCTCAGAGGTAATGAAGAGTTTGAAAGGATACACAGGCAGGAAGATAAAAGAATATTTAAGATTAGAGACAAAAGTGAGGATTTTATCAAGATAATGAAATATTGTTTATATAATCCTGTTAGAGCGGATTTGGTTGAAACTCCGTTTGATTATCCGTTTTGGAAAAGCAAATATAAATTTGAAATATAATAAATTGTAGGAGTCGAGGTTGGGAGACCTTTCCTACGGCGAAATGTTTTTAACAAGGAGGAATTATGGAGAAGTATTGGAAACCAGCTTTGCTTGCAGGTGTTGTCGGTGGGATTGTTTCTGCGATACCGATACTCGGTCTAGCGAATTGCTGTTGTCTTTGGGTGATTGCAACAATAATCTGGGCTGAATTTATGTATAAAAGCGAGAACGGTTTCGTGGATATCGGACCTGGTGCGGCAATCGGAGCGATTACCGGCGGTGTTATAGGAATAGTCGATGGTTTTCTCGGTCTTATTGTATGGGCAATTTTCGGGAACTGGTATAGTATGTTCATTCAAAATCTTGTGCAAAGATTCGATGTTCCTCAACAATTTAATTATGGCATGCAAGGTTTTGGCAGTTCGTTGATGACATCTGTTTTCAGCTTTTTTGTCTATATTGCTGTTGGAGCGGTTGTCGGTTTGATAATGGGTGCAATCTGGAAAAAACCGGTAGAAATCAAAATCGAACCGATAGTCGAACAGAATCAGTCTCAACCGCCAGAAATAGAAGAATAGATGAAGTAATTTCACTGATTTAAAAAGTATCATGAATGAGCCCAATATGTATTGGAGTCCGATTTGTCGGACTTGTGGTAATTAGCCGGCGAGTCTCTGGATTCCGATAAAATCGGAGGTGGATTTTATCCCCTCGTTAATGTTTTTAATTGAATACAAATATTATTGATAATTTTAACTTGATTATGAGGTTTTCTATGACAGATTCAAAAAAATTCATATCTGCTGCAATATTATCCGGTATTTTAACAGGTATAATTTCTTCGATACCGGGAGTTTCCACGCTGAACTGCTGCTGTCTATGGTTTTTGCTCGGTGGTTTCTGGACATCGTATCTTATCTGGTATAAACAAAATAATATAACCGTTTGGCAAGGTATCGGTGGAGGTTTTTTTGCCGGTATAATTACTGCGTTTATATATTCTATTTTGAATACGATAGTTTTAGCCATGAGTTCGGGGGACAAAATCGCTCAGATGCGCGAAGTGTTAGAGCAAAGTCAACAGCAAATTCCACCCGAAATGATGGATGTTTTTGCGAATTTGATTAATTCACCGCTGGTGGCATTTTTGCTATTCCTTGTGTTCGGGGTTTTAATTTTTCCAATTGCAATGGCAATCGGTGGACTTGTGGGAGCATTGATTTTCACTAAAAAGAGCAAAATAGAAAGCAACGAATAGTTATTTTATCGGCAATGTGTGAAATTATTATCTAATCGTTCTTAGTGAAAATTTTCCATAATTATTGAAAGAAAATCGAATGGATATATACTCACCAATAAAAAAGTTGACATTCCCGTATTTTTATTGTAATTTCAATAAAATTTGGAGAAATTATTTATGACCGAATCCGTCGAACATAAAGAGCTTCTTAAACTCGTTTATACCGATGAACTGACACATCTGTATAATCGCCGTTATTTGCGCGAGCAAATCCCTAAATATCTTAAACAAGCCTGGCAGAAAAATCTGACTGTCGCTTTTTTTATGTTCGATATGGACAATTTCAAGAGCATAAATGATACATATGGTCATCAAGCGGGCGATGCCGCTCTCATTCATTTCGCTAAAATTATGGTCGCTACATTTCAAAGAGCTGGAATTCCTATTAGATATGCTGGCGATGAATTTATGGCGGTATCCATCGGAATCGATAAACAAAAAGCGAAAGAATTTGGTGAAGCTATCGGCAAAAAACTCACAGCAACACCTCTTCCTGTCGATAATGCGAAACTTAGTCTTAAATGTAGTATCGGTGTTTCCTTATTTCCTACCGATGGCAAGGATGTCGATACTTTATTTGAGAAAGCCGATGAAGCACTTTACATCGCTAAGCATCAGGGAAAAGGTAGAGTTATTCTCTATCCCGATTCGGGCAAACTTTTGACGCCAGAGAAACTCGATTCGATTCTTGCAAATCCTTACATAGTTGGCAGAGATGAAATTATTCAATTTCTCGAACAACATCTTTCACCGAATGGAGACAGTAATACATTTCTTACGATTATCGGTGCCGATGGCACAGGGAAATCGAGATTGATAAAATTCGCTGAAAGTGCTGCCAATAAAAGACTTCTATACTGTATAAAATGCAAAGGGTATCCATTCTGGCAAACCGAACCATATGGAGTTGCATTTAATGCATTAAGCACTGTTTTTGAACAGCATACTGGACTTTCGGAAATCGTATTTTCTAAATTGAACGATAAATATAAACAGATATTAAAGCCGCGCATATTCTCATGGGATACTAAAGAAGTATTGCAAACCGAAGAAACACAGAAAGCTGATAATGTTGCGATATTCGAGGCGCTGATGAGTGCGATGGTGATTATTAGAGAAACAGGCGATGGTGCCATTTTATTGGATGATATCGACCTAATCGATAAACCGTCACTTCAGTTTTTCGATGCTTTATTCAGCGATAAAGAAAGTAATAAAATTCATCTTGTCGCTACAATAAACGCTCAGGATTACGCCACTGGCGATGAAAAAATATTGACATTGCTTGGTTCGATGAAAGAGATATCTGTATCGGCTAAACTGAAAAAATATGAGCTTAAACCGCTTGGACTCGAGGATATTAAACAATTTACTGCAAGGGTTTTCAATGGTGAAAATTTCAGTTCTGATGTTGAGAATAGATTACTTCATAATTCCGGTGGCAACCCACTTTTTATTGTGGAAACAGTTTCATTTCTATTAAAAAATGGTAAAATTCAAACTGCTGGCGATGAATGGAACCTTTCTGATGTTGCTCCAAACGATATTCCACTTCATCTCGAGTATTTGCTCACTGAAAGACTTATGCAGATGGATACCGAGACTATTAATCTTTTAAAACTCGCTTCGGTTCTCGGTGAAAAAATAAATACGAAACAACTTACGGAAATGAGTGGATTGAAATTCCATCAAGTTATGGATATACTCGGTAATGCTAAAAGAGCGCTTCTAATCGATGAAACGCCGAATCCCGAGGAATTTATTTTCTCACATAGACTCGATAGGTCGGTTTTTTACTCGCTATTGAGCGAGGATGAAAGGACAAAATTCCATTCTCTCGCCGCAGAAATCGAGCAAAAATTTAGCAAGGGCGCTCTCGAGAGAGTCGTGGGCAGACTCGCATATCATTACCAGAATGCAGGCGATTTAGAAAAGGCCTCACGATTATTCTCGAGTTTTCAGGAACAGATGGAAGCTGTTCTTATATCCGAGGGAACTAAAAGAGTTCTTCAGAAAAGGATTATCACATCCTCGATGGCAAAAGAGTCGCCTCTCGAGGAGGATGACCTCGGCGTTGCTGTCGAATGTGCGAGAGCATTTAAGGTGGCGATGCAAAATCTCAAATTGTATCCGAGAGAAAATGAAAATGTAATAAAATCGGTCGAAAGATTTGAAAAATCGCTATATGGATTTCTTCAGGAAAAAACAGAGGCGCTTTCGATTTCATTGACAGCGGAAACGATGCTTTTCAATGGACAACCGCCACCGCCAAATAAATCCGATGCTCGTTTAACCGGCGATTTATACTCATTGATGAGTTCTTATGCTCTTCAAGGAGTATTATTTATTCGCGGTGTCACAACAGATGAAATCATCAATTTTCTCGAGATATTTACCGCAAAACCCGAAGAGGTCGCTACGAGATGGGATGAAATCGTCGATGAAAGAAAACTCGAGCATATTTTACCGGATAGGAAAATATTCGTTGCGGTAGGTGAACATAAAATTGCACTCGATGAACGAAAATTGATAGCACAAACATTAGGAGAAGGTGAGGAAGATAAAAGTGCAATTTCTGTATCGGCACCTTCGATGAGCGATGAGCAGGCCGATAAAATCCAGAAACTTGTCGAGGAATTCAAAACCGATAAGGAAGAACTTATCGAGGCACTTAAATCGGGCACTGTGGATAGTAATGTGATTGAAAAGCTAATAAATTTGCTCGAGCAATCGTCCGATGTTACCGAAATTGCACAAACTGAAAAAACAAAACAGGAGGATGATACTACAAAACAAGCTCGAACATCGGAGGAAAGATATCGGGATGTTTTGCCAGATGTAGATATTATTAATAAGTCGGAGAAAGATGTTTCACTTGCGTTTCAGGATTTGAGTTCCGATGATACTATGACCAAAGCGAGAGCAGCAGCCTGGATTTTGAAACAGGATACAGAAAAGGTAGTTACCAATGCATTCGGTGTAATCTGTTCGGATTTACCGGTTAGAACGAGGAAACTTGCCGCAGCAGTAATCGCTAAAATGGGTAATAAAGCCATAGATTTGTTTCTGAATAGAATCAATGCAGGAATGTCGGGAACTATTTTAAAAGAATTTTTGGATGTTGCAGATTTGTTCTTGGAAAATCCGAATCTTTTAAGTAAATTAAGTGAAATAATTATGAATGGTCCCTCAGATGCTGTGATAGTGTGTTTTCATTTTATAAGAAAAATGACTGGGAAAAATGTGAATCCTATTATTCTTGATTTGTTCGAAAGAGTATCCGGGAAAATGAAAATCGAGGTATTATCGCTCATTGTGGAAAAAAAGATAAACGAAGCTGTGCCAAGTTTAATCGAATCGATTAAACCTGTGAAAATTTGGGAGAAAGATGATAACATTCAATTGCAGGCACAGATTTGTAAATCTTTGGGAATGCTTAAAGCTTATGAAGCTGAAGATATATTATTGAAGATAGCGATTGTTCCTAAACCGTGGACAATGATTAAACCGAAACCAGAAAGTATCCGTGTTTCAGCGATATGGGCATTAAAACAGTTGCCAAAATCGGATAGAATAGATAGTTTATTAGAGAAATCGAAGAAATCTAAATCCGTAGCGATACGAAAAGTTGCTGGTGGATAATATATGGAGGTTAATTTATGGGTGAGGGATATAGAATGGATTATCTGTTGGTTTCTGAACCGATGGAGATGACAATCAATGCGATGCGTCCTCACTGGGCATTGAGAAAATTCGACCTATGGGGTGATTCTATGGTCATTTTCCGTGGGCCTATGAATATCGAACCCGGTGATGGTATCGACCTCAAAGAATTCAAAAAAGGAACAATTTTCCCGAAAGGCGATATTTTACATTTCATAATCGAACATTTTAGCGATGACTTGGAAAAAGGAATTCTTCGGCAGAATATTTTAGTTTCGATTACAGAGGAAAAATTGGGTCATCGTATAGGTGACTCTCAAAAAATTCTTCGCTGGGGCGACGACCTCTACGATGAAGATAGAAGATTGACCTTGACAGCGGTTGCTCCGACATTGGTTTCTATTAAAATTCATCTCGGTATTTGTATCGATAGCGACGATGATGCTGGATTTATTGGAATCAGCGAATATTTTCTCGATGCCAACGAACTCGGCGAAGTTATCGGGAATCAATATCGAGCGGATATCCGAAGACTCAGAGAAAAATGCTGGCGAATGAGACCTGTTACATGATTTTTTAGAATTATTATTTTGTATAAAAGTTTGTTGAAAAAACTTGACTATCGATTTAAAAATTATTTCTTATCAAATATTTTGAATATTATGAAAACAGGAGTAGTAATTTTCCCGGGTTCTAATTGCGACCGAGATACGCACCGGGCATTATCATCGCTAAATAATATGGTCGATTTACGAGGGTCATGCTCTGTGAAATTTTTATGGCATAACGATTATGAATTAGACGATGTCGATTTAATTGTTTTGCCCGGTGGGTTTTCTTATGGCGATTATTTGCGAACCGGTGCGTTCGCTCGTTTTTCGCCGATTATGAAAGCTGTCGTTGGATTTGCTAATAAAGGAGGTCTTGTTCTGGGAATTTGTAATGGATTTCAAATTCTTCTCGAGGCGAATCTTTTACCTGGAGCTATGCTGCCGAATAGTTCACTTCGTTTCATTTGCGATTGGGTCGATATTAGAGTCGAAAATAGTGATACACCGTTCACTTATGGGATGAAGAAAGGCGATATTCTAAAAATGCCGATAGCTCATTTCGAGGGAAATTTTTTTGCGGATGATAATAAAATAAACGAAATCGAAAACGATAACAGTGTGGTTTTCAGGTATTGTAATGCTCGAGGTGAGGTTAATTTGAAATCTAATCCGAATGGGAGCATAAATAATATTGCTGGAATAATGAATAAGCGTGGTAATGTTTTGGGTATGATGCCTCATCCTGAACGAGCGAGCGATGATATTTTAGGCTCGAATGATGGTAAGGGTATTTTTATTTCGGCATTGAATTGGTTGAAGAGGTAACACCTCATAAATAATAAATATGACAAGTAAAAAATTTTGGACATTTGTTATCGCGATAATTTCAGGAATTATATCGGGTTCGTTAGTTTCGGAATTGTTAAAAATGATTTTACCGACTGGCGTTGTTAAAAATTTTTTGACATATTCGATAAATTTTGGAATAGAACCACCATTTACTATTAACCTTGCTGTTGTGAAGTTATCATTTGGATTTGCTGTTTCGTTCACTGTTATATCGCTATTGTTTTTGATTTTAATTATCTATTATTTTAAGTGGTGGTTATGAAATATTTTAATATTTTGCTTGACATATTCTTTTTGAGTTATATAATTTAATACAGGTTTCTATATGTGAACACTGAAATGTGCAGGATAACTTATTGCAAGCCAATAAGATAGACAGGTTGGTGCTTTATTGGTGGGTATTTTAATTAGTTTTTTGAAATTTTTTGTGCTGAAATTAAATGTTGTTAAGTTTGGAACTTAAAACAAATCGCTCTAACAAAGGAGGAGCTATGCGACGGTGGATGTTTATTATGTTTGGGCTGCTGGTTTTTGCAAGTATTGCGGGAGCTGGCTACTATGAAGACCTTGGAAACTGGGCCGTCCAGTATGTTACTAACCCGAATACTCCGACTGAAACCCCTACGGTTTTCGGACTAATCGATACGACTACTGGTCTTCTCTGGGTTAATACCTGGGGAACGAATCCATCGAATCGTCCGCAGTTGGATAACCGCCCGCCCAGATTTAGAGGCAGTTTTTTCTTTAGTGATGCTGCTGTAATTCTCGGCGAGAATGGAACGGGCATTGGCACCGACCTTGCTTATAAAGCAATCGATTATGTTTTCCATAATCGCATCGATGCTTGCGATACGCTCGACCCCGCAACTGCGACTGTCGGTATCGAACCCTGGTGGAGCGACACTATGGCATTCAATAATGGAAATATCGATGTTCCACCCGGATTTATCGCACCGGATATTTCTTACTGGTCATCTCATCTCGAAGGAACAAATGATTTTTGGCCCACTGATACTACTGAAATTTCGCTCGAATGGATTCTCTGGGATGGAATATTTTTGACACTTACCGAAAATCCAGTATTTCAAGATGAAATCGACCTTATGATTGCAGGTATCCAAAATAGTGTATTTTACGATTCAACAGCTGGAACTATTCTCTATGGCGGTGTCGATAATCCTTATCTTACTGCACTTTGGAGTTCGATGCTTCTTATGTATAATCGCGCTTTCGCTGGACCTGTTCTTATGCGTGAAACTCCTGTTCACGATTCAATAACTTGGGTAGAATACGATTATTATAGCGATGAAATAAATAAATCTCACGATTATATGTATAATGATGGCTGGTTGTATTATATGAGTAATCTTTTCCCATTCGGTGGTGGGGAAAAAGATGCCGCCGATGGTTTCGAGGATTACGAATGTCTCGCATTTCTTATGAGTTATTCACTTAATGGCGATACCGCAAAAGCCGATTCAGTGTTCGATTATAATGTTCGTGAAATCGGTGGTGCCGATGCTGATGATGACGAACCGGATGAATTCGTGCAAAATATTGCAACTTATGCCGCGAGTGTTAATCCGACAACAGATTATTGGCCACTGAACCAGAATCCTTTCGATGGTATGCTTACTCTTGTTGCATTCAACGAATATCATCAATTCATCTTGAATTGTGCGATAGCCGACCCTGCAACATATTGGGTATATGCCGATACCTGTCAGAATTGGATGAGAAGTATTGCCGATTGGTTGGTAGCCAATTATTGGTATGGCGCCGACAGTTCTTTCGGCTCTGCTTCACCGAACCGAGATAGAACTGTTTCGAGCGGTCTCGCAGGTTATGCTATGAAAACTGTTCCTCGTCTCGAAATTTTAGATGTAGTCGCTGATTTACCTCACGAGGGCGATGGAATTGTCTGTGATTATTATGCAAACAGGACTCAACCATATATTACTACTGTGACTGTCGTGGCTCATAATACGATTGCGGACAGCACGGATACAGTTTATATTTGGACAGCTGGTTGCATTATAAATTGGGGAACTTTAAATTTCCAGTGGGAAATTTTACCCGCAATGAATCCTGGCGATACAGCTTATGTTACATTCAATATGCAGGCATCCGATTGTGTTCCTGCACCGGATTTAGATCTTGTTTGGGCAGAGCTTTATGGAACACACTCCACCGGTTATTCGGTAACCGATGATGATATTTGGCTCGAAATCGACGACCCTGCAGAAATCACTGTCGATGATGTTGTTGCGGTTTCAGATATGCTTGGAACACCATATAATGAACCTTTTTTCACCGAGGGACAGAATTTCTGGCTCGAAGTGAGTGTTACGAATACCGGCGATGCTATGCTTAAGGATTTGACATTGGATATTTCCAGTCTGAGTGCTTATGGCTGTGCATCGGTCTTTTCGCCTCCATATGTGTTCACTGATATTGATCTTCCAGGTGGTTCTTCGGTTACTTGTTGGTTACCTATTATGGCGGACACTCTAAATCACGGTGGCACGGGCACTGACGATGAAATATTTACCGTAAATGTATCCGGAGTGGATAGCAATACACTCGACCCCGTGGATACTGGCGATATTAGTTATACCGATGATGACGATTCTATCGGAATCGTTATGCCACCGGATTTGCATTTCGATTATGTGAAACCTTATGCCACTAATCCTCATCCAAGCGGTGTCATTAACGACTGGGGATATGATATTTATTGGTTGAATTCATATCAAAATACTAAGTTATTGATGTTTGTATATAGCACAGGTGGTGACTACGCGATTGCCGATTCTCTGGATGTATATAATAATTTCATAACGCTATTCAATTCTGTTGGTGATGAAGTTGTAGGCATAAATGGAACTTCTCCCGCTCAATTTATAAGAACTCCGACCAATGTTAATGTCACCTCGCTCGCTCCCGGAGATACAATTAAATATGTCTATCGACTCTCTGATAATGCTATTCCGCCGGAGTTCGAGGGATTTGTATATGGTCGTTTCTATGCGGATTTCCACGATACCAACAGAGCCGATGCTC
>JAGGZE010000062.1 GCA_021162205.1 bacterium | reverse complement strand
CCGAAGGGTTTTCCTATAAAAAACATTTTTTGAATAATTTATAAATATATGTTGACAATTCTATGATTATTCCAGATATTTACAACGATAGATGATTCGATGTTTTCAGTAGGCACTATTAAAAGCGAATTGGCTGGCATAATAAAATAATCGGTCTACTGAAATTCGAGTCATAGTTATTCTCTTGTCTTTAGTATTATGGTCATCGCAGAGGCGGAAATGCTGTTGCATTTACCTCCAAGAAACCATCGGGACAGAGAAATGTGAAACTAATTAGGAGGTCAGAATGCAAGGCAGTAAGGTCTATGTGGGTAATTTGAATTATGCGACTACCGAAGACGATTTAAGAACTCTATTCTCGGCTTATGGCAGTGTAACAACTGTCAATGTCATCGAGGGAAGAGGTTTCGGATTCGTCGAAATGTCCAATTCCGATGAAGCTGAGAAAGCTAAGGAAGCTTTGAACGATACAGAGTTCAAGGGCAGGACAATCAAGGTAGACGAAGCACGCCCACCGAGAAAGAAATTTAACGACCGTGGCGGCAGAGGCGGCGGTGGTTATAATAGATACTAAACCATAAAATTAAAGAATAAAATCTAACTTTATTATACCAGCCATTTTATTTGTTTGAACCCACGATTTTAATCGTGGGTTTTTAATTTTAAAGGAGGCAATGCTTCTTCATTTTAAAGTTCTTATAATTTCGACCAAAGTTTCCCGCTCGTTTTTCGATGGGTCGTCGATGACAATTTCGAGCAATTTTTTCAAAATTTTTCCAATGTTCGGTCCAGGCGGTATTTGCAAAATATTCATAATATCGTTGCCATTCACAGCGAGAGCTTTTTCGCTCAATGGTGGTTTCTCGGATAGTATTTTCATCGTTCGCACATAATATCGCATTTCAGCATCCATATCGCCACCGAGTCCCTGCGCCTTTGTATCTGCGAATCGAAGTTCGAATATCGCTGAAAGAAGCTGTTCACCGACTTTGCGAATGAATCGGCGAACTCCCTTATCGGTTTCCGCATGAGTGAACATATGATACCGCACGAGTTTCGCTGCATCGTCTGTAAATTTTTTTGAGAAAGCATATTTTTCGAGCCATCGTTTCGCAACTTTTGCAGCACTCATCTGATGATTGTAAAATTTCGCTCTACCATCCTCGGCAAGTTCCCGATGTTGCGGTTTCGTAATATCGTGAAACATCGCTGCAAATCTCACAAGCAAATTCGGCGGAGATTCATCGATAGCGTGCAAAATATGTCCGAATACATCGTATGCGTGCATACCGCCGGGTTGTGTTATTCCCACACATTCGGCGAGCTCGGGAATTATAATATCGATTATGCCGAGTTGTTGCATACAGCGAAATGCCGACGATGGCTTATCGAGTTTCATAATTTTAGTAAATTCCTCACCTATTCGTTCGGGTGGAATATTTGAAATTTTTGATACCGAATTTTTAGCGATATCGAATGTTTGCGGTTCTATATCGAAATTTAATTTTGCTCTCAATCGGCAAAGTCTCAACAGCCGTAATGGGTCATTCTCGAAACCATGCTCATCGGTCGAACGCAATATTTTCGATTCGATGTCCTTAATGCCATTTGTAGGGTCGATTAGTTCGCCTGTTTCGATATTGTATGCAATTGAATTTATTGTGAAATCGCGGCTCGAAAGGTCATCGACAAGCAATATTTTCTCATCGGGAATGCTGTTAGTTCTTTTCGATGGTATCGATATATCGTAGATTTGCCCATCGCAGTGGAATTTTATCACGCTGAACGATTTCCCGACCCAATCTGCGAAACCATATTTTTGCAATATTTTCACAAGTTCATCGGGTTCGATTCCGATAACGAGAATATCTTGGTCGGTGCGCTCGATTCCGATTAACATATCACGCACGAACCCGCCGACAAAATAAATTTCACCTCGTGATTCGAGTTCGTCGAGAAGTTTTTTAGACAATGCCCATTCGATTTTAATTTTATTAAAACTCATTATATATTTGGAATACAAATAGTTACCACTATTATATTATATATTATATAATATAATGAATATAACATCAACTATTACAACATTCTATAATATTTTTTATTTATATACAAGACATCCTATTGCACCGACAAACTGCGGATTCTGCGGCACTATTACCGAAATGCCGAGTTCATCGGATAACAGTTTTATCACGGCTTTGCTCGATGCGACTCCACCGCTTGCAACTATCGTATTCGATGGAAATCTCATTACAAGTCGTGCGAATCTTTCGACAACAGAACGATTCACACCGGCAGCGATTTGCTCTATTGGAATTCCACGGGAAATTTTCTCTAAAATCTCGGTTTCGGCAAATACCGCGCAGGTCGATGATATTTTAATCGGATTTTCATAATATTGTGCGAGTTCATCGAGTGTAAGACCGAGAACTTTAGCCATATTCTCTAAAAATCTACCTGTCGAAGCCGCACATCTATCCGATGTGAGAAAATCCACAGTGCTTTTAGATTCGACCTTAATAACTTTCGTATCCTGCCCGCCGAAATCGATTAGTGTGAAATCCGAAATATTTAGCAAATACGAACTGCCCGCCGCATGAGCTTGTATCTCGGGAATTTCCTTAGCACCCGATAGCGATGCTCGTTCACGACCATAGCCAGTGGAAACGATTTCCGCATCATCGGGAATTTTTAGGGATTTCATATCAATTGCGAAACCGCTTTGGGTGGAAACTCCATATTTCCTATAAAACTCGGCAGAATCGTATCTCGTAAGTTCGTATCCGCCATTGCCATCGAAAGATGCGATTTTAACATATCTGCTGCCTATGTCGATACCGACCATTTCTTCTTTCCTTTCAATATCTCTACAAATGCCTGCAATCTCATTTTAGTTCGCTCATCGACCGAAAAATTCTCGCCGCCCTCGATAAGTATATATGGTATCTCGAATGCTTTACGCAAAATAATATCCTCGATTTGACGAAAACAAAACGGCTCGGTATAATGAATTATACCATCGATTCGCCGCAATTTTATCTGCTCGGAAATATCATCGATTCGCCGCTGCACATCATACGGATAAGTGTATAATCTATACTGTTCGACAATATCATCGGTATCGAATGGCATCGAGAATTGCCGCTGAACCTCATTGAAAACCACGCGAGCACCATATTGTTCCAAAACATCGTATATATCACCGAAAATCGGCGGAACACCGATATATGCCAGCCGAACCTTCTGCGGCAATTCGGGACGATTTATCGCCTCGTCGATGAACGATTTTAATTTTCGCTCGAATTCGGTCGGAGCGCCCTCGAAATCGCTGGTAGATACGAGAAACAAATGGTTCTCGAAACCCGTAACGACATTTTCCCGATATGTCATCTCATCGATTCGCTCGGCTAATTTGCGGACATTATCGAGACGCCGTTTCCATGCGATTACATCGAACCAATTTACTACGCCGACATTTTCAGCAAGATGTTCGAGTTGGTATTTCAGAAGGTTATAATCGCCATCGTAGGGAAACGAAAACGGGATAATCCTAATGCCATTGCTATTCAAGGTTTCTGCAAGTGCGTGAGTGTTCGAGCAATCGCCCTGCATAACAGCGACGACCTCCTTAATATCGGAATTCAGGACCGCACCGTAAATTCCCTTAATCCATCGGCAGACATTACGAGGATAGCCATCGAGTTCGGCTTTTTTTACAAAATCCTCTCGTTCAGCGTGTGCAATGAATACATTGTTCAAATCCACAGCAACAGCACCCGCAGCATATATAATCTCGACAGGGATAGTCGTGGTGAGCCCGATAAATCTTTTCGATGTGTATTCATTCATAGAACAATTATAATATATCGAAT
>JAGGZE010000133.1 GCA_021162205.1 bacterium | reverse complement strand
TATTGCGTGGGAAAATCGTGAAAGAATGAATAGGGAAAGTTCAAATATAATATAAAAAATAATTGTGCAGGGAGCATATTCTTGAAGCCGGGAAACATCTTCCTATAGTCGAGAAAACCTTTCCGAAGCCCGGAAGACTCTTCCCCGACTCAGGAAAGAGCTTCCAGAACTCAGGAAATGTCTTCCCGAACCCGGAAACATTTTCCTGACCCCGGGAAAACATTTCTTGAAGTCAAGAAGATGCTCCCTGCAATACAGCAATGAGGTAAGTTGTTGGAATTATGAAAGTTCGAGAGAATTTTGATTGTAGGGGCAGGTCTTGCGCCTGCCTAACACGAGGGCGACCGTAAGAGTCGTCTCTACGACACCGCAACAAACAAACAGGAGGCATAAAATGCGTAATATGAATGTTTTTTCGCTGGGAATAAATCCCCCCTCCCGCCATGGCGGGACAGATGAATCGGACTGGGTGAGGAGCGTCCCGACCAGTCGGGATGCTTTGGGTAAAAGTCAGCGAAGTGCTTTAGCGCCTCGCATAATGGTCTGGCGTCCCGATGAAACAATATCTTCGGGAATATATCTGGTGAGAGCGCGGACGGAAGATGGCGGGACGGCGAGCAAGATGGTGATGTATTTGCGATAAGATTCTGAACCAGTGATGCGACTGATTTAATGATGATACATGATGACAGCGCGCTCTTTATCATGTTGCATCATTTCATCATTGTTATCACTGGTTCAGAAACCAATGCGGAGATATTCAGGAACGCGACATCGCACTGACCGAGTATGTGAAACTGCTCACACCAATCCGCAACTGGCTTCGCAAAATGCTCCCGCAGCAGCGCAAAGACACGCGCCTCATCGATTATGGATTCAAGCCGTTCCCGGTGAGGAGGAAGAAGAAGAGCGAGAAGGCGATGGAGGAGGAATGATGATGAAATGATTGCTTGGTGATGAAAAATGAATTATATAGTCTATTGCGGGAAAAGCAGAGAAGAAATTCAGCAAAGGAGATATGATGGAAGAACTTCATAATGTAAATATGACAATTGATGGCAAACTTTCAATTAATGAAATTGATTGGCGAACAAGAGATGTTATTTTGCTATCTGAAGAAATTCGCCATCTAGATTATGGATTAATTCCAAAAAATACACCAATTACTGAACCCAATGCAACAAATCATAATAGTCAGCGCCTTAATTTTAATAATCCAAGTGGACCTGCTCTCTTCTTGAGCCTATCGCAGAAAGCATACGAACAAGCAATAAAGATACATCCATATAAAAATAGTAGCGTTCATTTTTCCACAAAAGACTCATCGACTCCAGTTTTCGATTATCTAGAGCAAATAATGTCCTCGATTGTATTTGCATGTTCAGCTTTGGAATCATTCGCAAATGAAGCAATACCCGAAGACTACCTTTATGAATCCAAGAAGCAAAAAGGGAAAATAATAAAAGTTTACAGTAAGGCTTCAATTGAAAAAGAAAAAATTAGCCTTAATGAGAAACTTGGTGTTATACTACCTGATGCACTTGGATTAGAAACTGCCAAGGGTAAGGAAGTGTGGGAAAATTATAAAAAACTAGAAGGATTGCGAAACAGAATTATACATCTTAAGAGTATTGACATATCTCATTCAACAAAAGATAATCGTTTCCCTGAATCTATCTGGAAAGAACTTCTTGACCCAAATCAGTTCAATTATCCCTTAATTGCAAAAAAAATGATAATGTATTTTCTTAATAATGTTAATTTACCACATTGGATTAAATATTGTCCAATAAGAAATTCTGTAGAATAAATCAATAAATGAAAAGGAGAGAAAAATGAAGAAGGTCGCAACCGTTGCGGTGTTTGGAGTTCTATTAGTAAGTATATGCTTTGCTCAGACCGTTTGGCAGAAAACATACGGCGGAAGTAAGCATGATTTTGGAAATTCCATTGCTCAGACATCTGACGGCGGGTTTATCGTCGCAGGAAAGACATATTCCTTCGGTGCTGGCAATAGCGATGTCTATGTATTAAGGCTTGATTCATCGGGCGACACCGTATGGACACGCACTTACGGAGGAAACGGATGGGATGAAGGCTCCTCTGTTGCACAGACATCGGATGGCGGTTTTATCATTGTTGGATTTACATGGTCATTGGGCGCAGGAAAGGCTGATGTTTATCTCCTTCGTCTTGATTCATCTGGCAACACTATATGGACGCACACCTATGGCGGAAGTGCCTTTGATGAAGGTTGCTCCGTAGTGCAGACATCAGATGGTGGCTTCATTGTGGCTGGAAGAACGCAATCTTTCGGTGCTGGCAATGATGATGTATACATTATCCGAACCAATTCTTCTGGCGATACGCTTTGGACGAAAACTTACGGCGAAGACTCCGATGATATGGGTTATTCCATAGCGCAGGCATCGGATGGCGGCTTTATTGTTGCAGGAGTGAAAGGAACGATAAGCGGAGGCACAGCTAATGCTTATATTGCAGCAGTGACGGGTGCAGGATCGTGTGATATCTATCTTATCCGTATAGATTCTTCTGGCGATACGATATGGACTAGAACATATGGCGGAGAGGGAAGCGATAAAGCCAAATCAGTGATACAGACATCAGATGGCAGGTTCATCGTAGCTGGTTACACAGATTCCTTCGGCGAAGGACGATTCGATGTTTATCTCATTTGTCTTAATTCATCTGGTGACACTATATGGTCACGCACTCATGGTGGTAGTAAAGTCTCTAACTATTGCAATTCCTTGGCACTGACATCTGGTGGCGGATTCATTACAGCGGGAGAAACAATCTCCTTCAATACCGCCGTCTATATTCTCCATCTTGATTCATCTGGTAATATTATATGGTCACACACTTATGGCGGAAAGTATAATGATAAAGGCAATTGCGCGGTGCAGACATCTGATGGCGGGTATATTATAGTAGGAGAAACAGGATCCTTCGGTGCGGGCAAAGATGATGTCTATATCATCAAGACCGACTCACTTGGTAATGCTGATTAAGCCATGGAAATTCCGCAGAAGCCCCGCACCCTCTCCCTCAGCGCGTTGCCGAATCCGTTCAATTCTTCGTGCAGGATAACGGTGAATGAGAATGCGATTGTGGAGGTGTTTGATTTGCGGGGGAATGTTGTAGGGGAAAACAGTCTGAACCACGGATTCAACGGATTGAACGGATTACACGGATTATCAGCACCCAACAACAAGAACCGCACATTCATCTGGACGACCGATGAAACAATCGCATCGGGGATCTATCTTGTGCGTGCATATTTTAATGGATAAACAATTGTAAAACGCATCGTATATATTCGGTAGGGGCGTCCCGTCCGGACGGGACGCCCTTGTAAAGAAAGATTGTGTATTTGAAATAATATAAGCGGACGGAATGGGAATGTAAAAACACCCGAATGGGTGCAACAGGGAATTCCACTCTGGTGGAAGGTCCCGACTTCATCGGGATTCAGAAAAAAGCAATGCGATAAAAACACCATAATAGTGTTCGATTTGCGGGATAGTTAGTGGAAAAGCATCGATTTATTTGTCGAGAATATCATTCGCACTTTTCTGAATTATCTCGAAATCTTTATTTTTCAATTTCGAGCCATCGACATCGCCGAATGCAAATGCGGTTAAATTATCGGGTCGAAGGATTTCATCGGCGAGTTCGATAATATCGTCGGCGGTGATATTCATAAATTTTTCGATTGTTTCCTCGATAGATATAAATTTTCCAAGATAATGTTCGCATTCGACTGCACGATTTAAAATTGTCCAGATACTTTCCGATGAAAGTAGCAATCTTCCACGCAAAAAATTCTTTGCATCGGCAAGTTCGTTCGAATCGATTGGATTTTTGCGAATTATATCGAATTGAGTCGAAATCTCATCGAATAATTTCTGGAAATTTTTAGGCGATGTGCCGGCATATACCGCCCAAAGTCCTGTGGTCGTGTAAAATTCGCTGAACGATTGAATATTATATACGAGTCCCATTTTTTCGCGAATAATCTGGAACAATCTGCTGGCAGAACCTCTGCCCATAATCGCATCGAGGACAGCGAGAGCATATCGTCGTTCATCGTCGAATGGGAAAGTTCTCGCGCCGATAAAAAAATGAACCTGCGAAGATTTTTTAGAAGTTATCACCAATTTCCCATCGTTATTTTCCTGCCAGTTTATTTTTGGATGATATGATTTCTCCTTAAATATTCGTTTGGCAAGATTTTCCTCGACAAGTTCGATGAATTTTTCAATATCCACCGCACCAGCAGCGCCGATAATAATTTTGCCACCGGAATAATTTTCCGACCAATAATTTTTCAGGTCATCCCCGCTGATTTTCGAGACGGAATCTTTCGAGCCGAGAATCGGTCTTCCCAATTGCGAATCGCCGAAAAATAATTTCAAAAACAGTTCCTGTGCAAGCGATTCAGGAGCATCCATAATATCGTCTATTTCGGACTGAATTACATTTCGTTCGAGTTCGATATCGTTTTTCACAAACAGTGGTCGTGAAACTATATCGGCGAGTATTTTCACTGCGACATCGATATCCTCGCCTAAAACTGTGGCATAATAGCAGGTTTCCTCTTTCGATGTGTATGCATCGATACTGCCGCCGAGTTTTTCGATATCTGCGACGATTTCTTTGCCCGAATAATTTTTTGTTCCACGAAAAACTATATGTTCGAGAAAATGGCTTATTCCCTGAATTTCGGGGTTTTCATAAGCCGAACCTGTCAGAATCCAGAACCCAATACTCGTCGCAAGTTTACCATCGACAGGAATTACTAATATTCGCACTCCACCGGAAAGTTTATATTTTTTTACGGAATATTGTTTTCTATCCATAATGTTAGTTTTTAGGATTAGTTCTTATCTATTTTGAACTTGCGAACTATGTGAACGGTTTGATAATAAGCCTCGACCGATGCACCGGCATCAGCCCAAAAACCCTCGAGAATTGAATATTTCAGCTTATTTTCTTTCAAATATGCATTGTTCACATCGGTGATTTCGAGTTCGCCGCGAGCCGATGGATTCAATGTCCTGATAATATCGAATACATTAGAATCATACATATATATACCGACCACAGCGTAATTCGATGGTGGCATTTCGGGCTTTTCGATTATCTGAATAACATCTTTCGATTCATTAAATTTAGCGACACCATAATCTGTTGGGTCATCGACTTCTTTGAGCAAAATTCTTGCACCATCGGATTGTTTTGCAAACTTCTCGACAATATTTTTCAGACTCGACCCGATGATATTATCACCGAGAAATACGATGACCTTATCTTTATCGGCGAAATGTTCGCAAAGACCGAGTGCCTCGGCAATACCACCCTCGTGTTCCTGATAAGCATAATTTAAATGTTTCAGCCCAAATTCTCTTCCATTCCCGAGAAGCCGTAGAAATTCTCCCGCGTGATTGCCGCCGCAAACTATCATAATATCATCGATACCCGCCTCGACAAGAGACTTTATCGGATAATATATCATCGGCTCGTCGTAAATCGGAAGCAAATGCTTATTAGTGATTTTTGTCAATGGGTGAAGTCTTCTACCGAGACCACCCGCCAATATTACGCCTTTCATATAAAACTCCTTAAAATTTTCAACCTTTTCATTTTATATATCGATAAATACTAAATTATAGAGCAAAGTATTATTTTTTCGACATTTTTCTAATTTCAACTTTTGCCCAGCGGATATAATGTAAAAGATTTATGTTAGCCGGACATACATATACGCAGCTTCCGCATTCGATACAATCTAAAACTCCGAGTTTTTTTGCCATATCGAACTTTTCATATTTTGTATTCTGTGCGAGCGATGTCGGCATAAGTTTCATCGGGCATACATCGATACAGCTTGCACAAAGGATACAATTGGTTTCCTCGCCGACTTTCGCCTGTTTTGGCGGAATGAATAAAACTCCGCTTGTTCCTTTCGTAACGGGTGTTTCGAGTGTCCATTGGTCGAGTCCCATCATCGGTCCACCCATAACGATTTTGCCGATTTCGCCTTTTGCACCATTAGCGGATTCGAGCAATTCGGAAAGCGTTGTGCCGATTCGCGCCAAAACATTTTTCGGCTCATCGACAGCCAATCCAGAAACAGTAACAACTCGCTCGACAAGCGGTTTGCCATCGATAACAGCATCCCGCAACGCTTTGGCAGTGCTGACATTCTGAACATAGCACCCGACATCGAATGGAAGTCCTCCGCTGGGAACTTCGAGACCTGTCAATGCGTTAATCAACTGCTTTTCAGCACCTTGTGGATATTTGGTTTTCAGCACTGCAACCTCGATTTGTTTACCTTCGACAGATTTACGCATAGTCGCGATTGCATCGGGTTTGTTCTCCTCGATAGCGATTATTAAACGGTCTGCACCGAGTGCGAATCGAATCATTTCTGCGCCCTCGACAATTTCATCGGAATGTTCGAGCATAAGTCGGTGGTCTGCGGTAAGATATGGTTCACATTCAGCGCCGTTGAGTATCACAGTATGAACTTTTTTATCTTTCGGCGGTGAAAGTTTGACATTAGTCGGGAAAGTAGCACCGCCCATTCCGACAATTCCAGCTTCGGCGGCGATTTTTGGTATCTGGTCGGGCGAAAGAGATTTCCAATCGGAATGTTTTTCGAGTTCATCGGCGGGAGTATCTAAACCATCGTTTTCGATAATTATCGCAGTCGAGTATCCACCGAGAAAATGCGGAATATCCTCGATAGATTTCACTTTGCCCGAAACAGGTGAATGAATATTAGCGGAAATAAATCCCGCGGATTCGCCGATTTTCTGCCCGAATTTAACTTCGTCACCTTTTTTGACAATAGGTTTTGCAGGCGCACCGATATGCTGAGATAGAAGAACATATGCAATTTCTGGTGCTGGTAATTTTTCTATCGGTTTTTTCTCGGAGAAATGTTTATTTTCCGCTGGATGAATACCGCCCTTAAATGTTATCGACATCTATGCCTCCTTATTTCAATATAATTTTTCAAAAATATATTATTCTAAATAAAATGCAAATAAATTTATAGAAAGATTGTCGATTGTCAGTCGGCAAAAATATTCCAAAGCAAGAAAAACCTTATTAGGATTGGTTGGGAGAAAATTTACATAAAAATGAGCCCTTCGGCTCTTTTTATTGGCGACTTTTTTCTTAATCCCGATAAAATCGGGGTCTTGCTGATAGAATCAGCAATTCATTGTCGCCGAACCATTCGCCTCTTCTTAGGGGCGTATTCGATACGCCCCTACATCGTGTTTTTTAATTGGCGAAATGTTATTTTAATTGAGCAGGCGTTGCATGGAATTGTCGATTCTATCGACAAGGAAAGCAACGCACAAAAAACACCCTAAGGGTGTCTTGTTTGAAATTAAAAAAATAAAAAATTCAAATGAATTCAGTTATGCTCCAATTATAATTATGCTGGTGTTGCAAGGAATTGTCGATTCTATCGACAAGGGACGCAACGCACAAAAAACACCCTAAGGGTGTCTTGTTGGTGGTGGAGGTCCCCAGCCGAGTTTTGTTCGCAAAATATCGTAAAATGAGCGACGATGATAATTTATAAGTTTTGTTTTATGTCGAGATTTATAAATTTTAATAATACCTTCCTGCATAAGTTCTATATCGATTTGACCATCGACAGTGAGATGTGGTGGATTTTTGTCATCTCTTCCCTTATATTTTATCTCTACAATTTCTTTTCCTGCAACAATAAGTGGTCTTATCGCAAGTGTGTATGGTGCGAGTGTGGTAATTAGAGTGACATCCATATTCGGTGCGACAATAGCTCCCCCAGATGACATCGAGTATGCCGTAGAACCTGTCGGTGTTGCGATAATTATTCCATCGGCAGCAATATGGCTTACCGGATTGCCCGAAACAAATATCGAAAAATGCAATGTTCGTGGAGAACCTGCTTTATCCAATGTAATTTCATTTAGTCCGATTATCGGAGTATTCGCCACATTCGGTGCTATTACCTCGAGCATCATTCTCTCATCGATTTCATAATCGCCAGCCAAAATCGCAGGTATAGCTTGCTCGATTTCATCTGGATTTAATTCTGTAAGGAAACCGAGCTTTCCCATATTAACGCCGAGAATTGGAACTTCGGATTCCGATAGATTGCGAGCGACATTGAGAACTGTGCCATCTCCGCCGAGCGTAATAACCAAATCGCAATTATTTAATTCGGGAAGAGTAGCTCGATTTTGAATATCCAAATATTCGGCGAGCCCATATTCACAAAAAGTTTCAACATCGTTTAGAAGGTGCAATAATTTTTTTGCAACAGGAATTATATTTTTCTTTTTGACATTAGCATAAATGCCCACACGCTTGAAATGCTTATTATTCATAATCGACACTCCAAAATGAAAGTGATTATTTCGCTATAACCAAAGTTCCACTGCAAATAACTTCACCATTTGAAAGAATAATATACATATATATTCCCGGTGGTAATGGAGTATTTTTTTTATCGATACCTGTCCATTCCCGCGGTGTTATGTCTTCGAATCCTCCGACAGGACCGATATTTTTGCGATAGACCTCGGTTCCTCTGATGTCGTATATAGCGAGTTCCGCAGTTTCGGAGAACATATTTGGATAATCGAATATAGTAATATCGTTTTTGCCATCGTTGTTCGGCGTGAATGGATTCGGATGAAGATAACACCCGACCTCTGGCTCGACTATGAAATAAATGCTCGTATCCATCACATTATCGAAACAATAATCGGTCGTATCGCTTACCGATATATCCACGAGAACGGATTCGCCCGGTGGAAATACCATACCATCGTTTTCGGGAATATATCTGACGAATAATGTATCGCCATTACTGGAAAATGTCCAGATTAACCTATTGTGAGTTATGGTTATACCATTCACATCGAAATTCAATGTAGATGAATCCACACCTGCGGGATAATCGTAGAACTCGATAACGATATCGTGTGTTCTATCCCTGACCATAGCTCCATTATTCGGTTCGGTCTGAATTATAGTCGGCGCGGAATAATCTACCCAGAATGTATTGCAGACAGGAGTCGTTATTCCATTGCCGAGCATATCCTCGACAGCGGTCAAACAAATTTCGACACTCGAACCATCGATAAACGGTGTCGGTGAAATATAGTAAAGTGTATCATTCAGAAATGTCACGCCATCGTCGCCGATATGGAGTATTTGCCCATCGATTGTGAATTCGATAGAACTTTCATCTATCCCATCGGGGTCATCGAATGCTATAATAATAGTTTCTGGCAGACACGATGTAACCGAAGAATCATCGGGGGAAACTATTTCGACAATCGGGGCATCGGCGGAAATCCAGAAAATCCAGCAGGTATCCAAAGAATTCGGTCCGCAGAAGTCGCTATCGGCGAAATCCTCGGCGTGAATACAAATATCCACCGATGTGCCACCATCCCAGAAAATACCGCAGGAATCGGGATTTAATATGAGTGAATCGCCATCGGCGAAATATGTCAGACAATTACCATCGACAGTATAATTGTCGCTGCCGATTGTGATAACGACTGTCGATTCATTTACCCCGCTTCCATTATCTCCAAGTTCGACGACGATTCCCGGTTGGTTCGAATGCACGGTGTCGCTATCTGCTGGTGAGATAACTGCGAAAAACGGTGGATTGTAATCCACGATGAAATCTATACATGTTGTATCGCAGGGGTTTCCGAGTGAATCGGGAAGTGCTATCAAACAGCCGGTTATATGCGTTCCATCGGCGATTCCAGATGGCAGTTGAATAACAACCTCGATAGAATCGGCATCGGGTAGTAGATGAGTCGAAACCTCGCCCGACTCTGCAGTATAGAACGATGAATCGCTGCCCACCCATAACACGATTTCGAGCAAATTCCAATCTATTCCATTCGGGTCTGAGGCGAACCAGATAATCGAATCGGGGTCGCAGGCAACCACCGAACTTTCGGCAGGAGAACCGACAACTACATCGGGACCACCGGTAGCTATCTTGAAATACCAGCAGGTATCGGACTCGTTCGGTCCGCAGGTATCGGGAGAATCGGATGCTGAAACGCAAACATTTATACTATCTCCACCTACCCACGATGTTCCGATTGCAGCGGGGTCGAAACATAAACTTCCAGTAAGTAAATCCACACCGACAGCGGAATTCAGTGTATCGTATGTAGTCGAATTAATAGTAATTTGCACAAGCGACCAATCGATACCGCTGCCATCATCGGTGATATCGACACAAATAGATGGAGCGATTTCCTCGACAATAGAAGTATTCGCAGGAATCGTGTTTGCAAACTGCGGTGGAGTCAAATCGAATGTGAATGAGATATTATCGGAGTAAGCGAGACTGTTGTATAGCGAATCGTAAGCGGAAACGACCGATATCGAAACAGTCATTCCATCGGTTATTGTCGATGGTGTCCATACCGCTGAAATCGAATCGTCGAATTCTGTATATAAAATTTCGGGTGAACTCAATGTTAATATACTCGGAGTGCCATCGACTATCACAGAAATCGAGACCGAATCTGCGATAATACCATCGGAATCATAAATCGAGAAATCGACCTCGAAACTTGTGCAGGCGACATAATCGCCGTCGTTCGGATTGTGTATCGTGACTACAGGACCGCCGGCGGCAACATAAAATGTGCAGCAGGTATCTGTCGAATTTGCCAAACATATATCGTCTGCGCAATCGGTCAAATGCCAGCAGAAATTCACAGTATCGCCACCGGAAAATATTGGTGCCGAAGATGGAGACAGAAGAATAGTATCGCCTGTAAATTCAAAATCGGTGTAATCTGTGCCATTTATAGTCAGCGATGGTGTTATCGTTCCACAGCCATCATCGTTTGCGATAACATAGATATCTGGATTCACAGTGAAAATTGTCGAATCGCATCCGGGTGAAAATTCATCGACAGCGGGAGCAATACGGTCCATAAAGAATAACCACATAAACACAGGCATTGCATTGCCGATATAATCCGAAGCATTTACAGTTATCATAATAGTTCCCAAATCTGGAAAAGGTGTAGATGGATGCCATATTAGAAGCCCCGATGGAATGTCATAAGAAAATCCTGGAGTCCCCGAAGTAGCCGACTCGAAATATCCTGCGCCATCGGTTGCGGAAATCGTAATCGAAGATGTATCGACACCGGGAGTTATATCGAGAATCGTTAGCACAATAGAATCGTCTACGCAGGAATACCAGACGCTTTCGGGCGGATACACGATTTCGGAATATGGCGGTTCGCAATCGGTGAAAAATGTCCAAGTCGTATCGAGTATATTGTCATCACAGTAATCTGTCGAATCGGTAGCGCCTATTCGCACTACGACAGTATCGCAAGGATTCATCGGTAGGCAATTCGAATCTATATTCACAATCGTAAAGGCACCGCCTGGACCGGGACCAACATCGAGACAGGTATCACCATAAGTAAAGTGCATACTGCCGACCCAAATTTGCAGCGAATTAGTATCGAGTCCAGAACCATCGTCATCGATACGTAATGTAAATGGAACATATGGATTCGAAATAATTTCATCGGTGGATGGACTTTCTCCCCAGATTTGCGGTGGAGTGTAATCGATATAAAATCGCCAGGAAATCGGTGCGCCCTCGAGTGGATTACCATATATATCCTCAGCAGCGAAAATATCGACATATACGGTTTCACCATCGGCAAATGGCGTAGATGGAATAAATACGAGTGTCGGTTCGCTCCAATGAACCTGAGTGCTATCGGTTGTATATTCGACCATATTTACACGAATTAAAATCGTGCTGTCCACGATGCCATCCGAATCGTTTATTGTGAAAATTATACTTTCGGGGTCGCAGGATGTCCACATTTCATCTAACGGATGAATTATCGATGCCGATGGTCCAGCGCAGTTATGAGCGTAGACGAAAACAGTATCCGCATCGGTGCAACCGAGAGAATCCGTAACTGTAACGATATACACTGTCGGTGCTGTTGGCGAGACCGATGGATGTTCCAAATCGGATACAAACGAGCCATCGTCGAGTGTCCAAAGATAATCGTATGGCGGTGTGCCATCGGTTGCCACAGGATAACCGCCTAAAATAGTCGATGAGCCGACGCATAAATCTATATCCCCGCCGGCATCGGCATCGAGCGAACAAAGCATCGAAACCACAAATGTCCAGCAGGTATCGAGTTCATTCGGTTCGCATAAATCGGGTGAATCGAAAGCATTCACACAAACCTGAACATCCTCATCTGGTGGATACGATAAACCTGCACAGTCGGCATCGAATGAAAATGTCGTGCCATCGAAATTCACACAGCCACTATCCACACCGAGAATAACCGTGTCATCGATAGTAACTAAAATCGAATCGACTCCTGTTATTAAATCTGAAATATTAAACTGGAACGATGGTTCGAGAGTTGTAACAGTTTCACCATCGTCGGGAATCGTATTGTAAATGTAAGGAGGTGAAAAATCTGTTATAAAACAATAACGCATAGTATCATCCATCGCTCCACCATAGATGTCCGCAGCCCATAGCGCGATACAAATAGTGTCATTATCCAACCAGAAAGCAGCACCCGGGTCGAATGAAAGTGTGCTATCGCTTAAATTGTAATTTACATAGGTGGAATCGATTGTATAGACCACATCATCGACAACAAGCACAATCGATGAAGTATCCACAGCGTTTACACTGCCCCAAAGTGAAATCGTTAGGATTTGATTATCGCAAGCGGTGGATTGCATATCGGTCGGTTCGTTAGGAAATGCGATAACATTCCCTGTTGTAACGACGAATGTCCAGCAGAACGATGTATCATTCGGCGGGCAATATGGATAATCGGGTGTATCCCACAGTGAATCGAGACATACCATAACAGTTCCACCATCGGCGAAATCGAAACCGGTAAGTTCGAGTGTCGGGTCGGTCCAACTATGAATAAATCCTGTAACAGGAATACCATTAAGATAAACCGAAATATAGTCGAATGAGTTCGTGTCGATTCCGGCTGGGCTATCGGTTATATTTATCGTTATTGTTGGAGATGGGTCGACAATGGCTGTCCCCGGTGTGGGATTCGTCATATTCGCCTGCGGTGGTTCACTATCGACAATCACCGAACATCGAACAGCTTCACCTCGACATCCATCGAAATCCTGATATTGTGTAAGTTCGACCAAAACAGTTTCACCATTCGCAAATGTAATAACGGGTGTAATTGTCAATATCGTATCGGAATAGGAAAAAACTCCCGAACTCGCATTATACCATACTCCGTTTATATATCCGCCGAACATAGCGGGGTCGATTGTCGTTTCCGGGTCAGCAACAACGAGTTCGAACTGCGGAGGATTGCACGATATTATTCCACCGCAGGAATCTGGTAGGATAAAATATGTATACGGCGACTGTGAAACCGATACGAATACGGAATCTGTGGCTGTGCAGCTATTGCCATCGATTATATCCACATAATACATAGTCGATGTATCGGGATGAGCATAAGGATTCGGCGCAGATGGGTCAGAAAGCCCAGCGGATGGTGTCCAGTTATATGTAAACGGTGGAATTCCACCAGATACAGTCGGCACACCGCCAATCATAGCCGAATCTCCAGAACAAACGCTGATATCGCCCCCAGCTTCGGCAAAAATCTGGTCGACCACTATAAATACATATCCTGTCGAAATACAGCCATTGGAATCGCTTACAGTAAAAGTATATGTGCTTGTAAAATCGGGATATACAATCGGGTCGAGCGATGAAGGGTCAGAAATATTATACGATGGCGACCACATATAAAATACACTACCATAGGTTCCGCTGAAAGATGCGTGAACCTGAGTGCTTTCGCCGGGGCAAAGCACAGAATCGTCGGCGGAAACATTTAGAGCGATATCGCTCGGATGAGGAATATAAAGCTCGAATGTATCGACAATTGTGCTGTCGTGTCCTGCACAGTCGTCGAAATCGAGAGTGAAAATATACTGCTGAGTCGTTCCCCACACAGATGGATTAAATAGAACATCCCAATCGATATTATAAGCACCACCATATCCAGCGAGAGTCCCGATATTTATCGGGTTCGGTGTCGTGAGAAAATTAAATCCCGTTCCTGTGAGAGTAGCAATGACATTGCATACATCGGCGGTTCCGCCATTTATAATCATAAAATTGAAATCGGTTGTATCTGGGTTCATCGTGCCATCGCAATCGGGTAAAATTGTCGGCGGAGTATGTGTAATAGTAACATCGGTTGTCGCGAAATTACCGATACCGTAATATGTAACAAAAATCACGCTATCACCATCGGCGATAAGTCTTTCATCCCATTTGGTCATAACCGCCGAATCGATATACGGTCCACCGGTAGCGCCTGTCCATCCAGCGGTGTTCCAGCCGAGTCCGACACCTGTTCCCCACGAGCCATACCAGAATACATCGGGCATAGTTGCTTCGTATCCAGTGAGAATTCCAAGCGCCTGAACATCGCCAGGAGCGGGTGGAAATATGCCCTCGTATGCTCGCCAAATTGTAGGGATACCCGGAGCATAGAAAATATCGGCGGTTCCAGAATATCCATAAGATGTTGAAATCGGAGCGCCATCGTTAGTATTTATCATCGTGTCCCAGAAAATCATAGCTCCGCAAGTGTGCGTCGAACCATCGGAGGGTTTCATTACGACTTTATACTTTATCTGTTCGATTTGACCGGGGAATGCACCGAGCGATACCGGGTGAAATTCGATTCTAATCATAACACCGTGATAGTCATTCCACTGAACACAAGCGGTGCTATCGGTGCGAACATACTGTGTATCCGATGCGGTTATAATGGCATCGTGCTGGGTTTTATTGGAGAAACCATCGACATAGAACATCATCCATTCACTCCAGCCATCGCTTGGCCAACCAAATGTAAGTTTAACATAAGAACCACCGCCTGTAAGGTCGGCGCCCTCTTCATAATTGCCATCGTCACCATCGAGGTCCACATCGATTGCAATATAGCCATTCTCGAGCCGCTGAATCACCATAGATTCCATAGTTTCATCGGGTGCCAGCGATGCTTTATCGACTACGGATTCACTCGCAAATGCGAGACCTATCGAAAAAAAGAATAAAATCGTTCTTTTAAGCATAATTTAATCCTCCAATAAATTCTAATCTTAAAAATATAAATAAATAAAATTCTAATGCCAAATATTACTTTATAATGCGATAAGTCGTATATGCTAAAATTATCTTTTTTTCTGTATCGATTCTTTTTAGGATATTTGTAAAAACATTGGATTCTGCGGTTCGTCTTCTTCGCACATCGATTAGAAATCTTCCCACGAGTTTAATTCCACTATCTTCTATCTTAAAATATACAATCGGGTCGAAATTTCGATAGTGAATCAAAAATTTTTCCTGAGCTTGTCTAACAGCTCGTTCGACCTCACGAGGTAAATCCCCGACGATTTCTTTTAAAACATCGGTGAAAATCTCGGATGCCTTTCGCCAATCGCTTTCAAAAGTAATCGTGAAATTTACCTCCGTCCAGATATATGGAAATGCCTGCGTATAGTTATATAGGTCGTGAGTGAATACCCAATTATTCGGAAATCTGACAATCCTGCCGGTGCTTTGTTCGCCATCGACCCAGTTGCCGATTTCGATAAGACTCGTTGTCATCAGAGATATATCGATAACA
Source organism: bacterium (assembly GCA_021162205.1). Taxonomy (GTDB): domain Bacteria; phylum UBP14; class UBA6098; order B30-G16; family B30-G16; genus JAGGZE01. The sequence goes on along the minus strand of JAGGZE010000133.1, from coordinate 6,106 downwards.
TCGCCTTTTGTGTGCCAGATTTCGATTCTATCACCCACCGAATAGAGTTTTGCTCCTGTGATATCGAACCAGCCCACTATCGATGAAATCGGGTCTTTTAACGCGAGTGCGATACCAGCAGATAAAAGACCGAGCATAGTAGTAATCGAACCGATACTTTCCGCCCAAATCAGTGCGATAAAAATAATCGCACTCACAAACATAATGAAAGATATTCGTTTATTCGCACGATAACGCTGGATATTATCTGAAATAAATTTCCGAGATAATCGCCGTGAAAGAAGCGCAAATAAATAGAACAAAATTATCGTTAATAGCGAACCTAATATTTTGCTAAACCATGGAAATTCTGGAAACATTTTTTACCTCATTATTTATCGAATTATTTATATTGGAATAATAATATTCGATGAATAAAAAATCAAGAAAAGTATCGAAATCTAAAAAAAAATGATATAGTAACATTTGAAATAGGCAAGGAAGGTCGAAATATCGTTTATATATTCTGGGGGAACTTCTTTTGGAAAAGAAGTTCCCATAGACCCTTTCAAGAAAACTTTATTATTTCTAACGATTGGAAATCGTTAGAAAAAACTATAAACTTTTCTGAAGAACCTTCGGTTCTTTTTGAGCCCTTCGGCTCTTTTTAGTGGCGAATTTTCTTGCTGATGGAATCAGCAATTCATTGTCGCCCCGGCATTTCGATATGGTTATTTGATTAAGCAGGTGCAACAATGAATTCCATTCTGATGGAAGAAAAGTTGCACACAAAAAACAGGCGAACGCCTGCGAAGGGGTGGGGATTTCCCTCATCCTAAATCCTTCTCATAGTGAATGGGAGAAGGACTTTAAGGAAATGTTCGGTATCTGTTCCTTCTCCCACTTGTTGGGAGAAGGTGTCCCGATTGGTCGGGACGGATGAGGGAACCTTCGGTTCTTTTTGAGCCCTTCGGCTCTTCTTAGGGGCGAATTTTCTTGCCGATGGAATCAGCAATTCATTGTCGCACAGAAGTTTTGCTCGAGCGGGTGCAACAAGGAATGATTGCTTTGCAATCAGGAAAGTTGCACAAAGAGAACAGGCGAATGCCTGCCGAAGGATGATTTTTATTTGACAATTGCATCCCGAACGATTACATCATCCGAATGAAAAGAAACGAATCGAAAGGTATCAGTGTTGAACAGGCGACTTTAGTCGTCTAGCGGAAGGAAAAGCACTGCGATTGAAATTAGAATATGAAAATGAAAAAATAGGACTTAAAATCGCAGAGAAAGCACTCGCAGAACTCTAAAAAGAATAGAGGAATCCGAGCAAAAACCCGAAGCAGACAAGCAACAAAGCAAATCCGAAGAGCAAACAACCAACAACAACAATCAATCGACCGAAAATGAAGAATAAATTATCAAATAGAACGAACAATGAGCTATCCGAGAGAAGGAATGAACCATCCGTTTCGTGTTTGCCCATTTCATCTTCGTGGATAACAGAAAATTCAGCGTTGAAATCAAATTTTATCACCAAATTTAACAAGGGGTTGCAACCCCTTGTTCACAATAAGGAGGTTTTTATGCGGTTGAAGTATGTGTTATTCATTGTTCTATTCCTTACAATCCTCACTTTTGCTCAAGTTCCACAATCTATTGTTTATCGGGGCAATCTAATATCTATTTACCGGAAATTATGTATATTTAATAATCAAATTACTTTTTCTATTTCGGATACCAATCGTTCGGCAATTTCTGCGGGGTCGCCCTCCCAGATAACTCCACCTTTGCGTTTCTCGGGAGTGAATATTTTCCGCACCTGAGTCGGTGAACCTGTTAGACCGATTTTATCCTCATCCACATGCAATAATTCGGATGTCAACTTATGAATTTCGGCTCGTTTCGCTTTCATCATCCCTCGCAATGATGGCAGTCGCGGTTCGCTGTCGCCCTTGACTATCGTAATGACCGCAGGAAACTGAATTTCGATAACTTCATATCCTGTTTCTGTCGAGCGCTCGACTACGACAGCTTTTTCACCGATTTTATCGATTTTCTTGACAAATGTCGCCTGCGGTAAATTCAACCATTCAGCAATACCGGGTCCTGTTTGAGCGGTATCGCCATCTATTGCCTGTTTTCCTGCAAAAATCAAATCGATATCGCCGATATGTTTAATAGCTGTCGAAAGTGTATACGATGTCGCCCAGGTATCCGCTCCCGCAAATGCTCTGTCGGTGATAAGATAGACATCGTCGACACCCATAGCGATTGTTTCACGCAAATTTTTTTCCGCTTGCGGTGGTCCCATCGAAAGAACAATTATCTCGGTAGTGGAATTTTCATCTTTTATTTCCAATGCCGCTTCGAGTGCATACATATCGAATGGATTCAATATTGAGGGAACATCGGCGCGAATCAATGTCCCTGTTTCCTGGTCGATTTTCACTTCGGTAGTATCCGGAACTTCTTTTATGCAAACTAATATTCTCATCGATAATCCTCCTCACCCCTTCGGGTGTTCTCTTTGCGTTGTGTCCCTTGCCGATAAAATCGGCAATTCCTTACAACGCCTGCTTAATCAAAATAATTTTTCAACACCCCTTCGGGTGTCTTCTTTGCGTTGTGTCCCTTGCCGATAAATCGGCAATTCCTTACAACGCCTGCTCGAGCAAAATAATTTTTAGCTATTATATATAACCGAATGGTTTTCTCAAAACCTTTTTTTAGAAAAGTTTGAATATTTTCTAACGAACTTTGTTCGTTAGAAATACTAAAGTTTTCTTGAAGGGGTCTATGGAAACTTCTTTTCTAAAAGAAGTTTCCATAGAAAGAGCCGCAGGTTCTCAGAGAAAACTATAATGGATGTGGTAGTTCTGCGCTCTCTAAATTGTGATTATCTATTTTGTATCGATTCCAATCTTTTTACATATTTTACTGTTTTTGAACGGGCAAATATCGCATTTCGGATTGCGAGCACCACATATCTGTCTCCCGAGTTTCAACAAATTCAGATGAAACCGCTTATGCAATTTTGGTGGAACTATATCGGACAAAATTGGAATCATTTTTTCGGCGGGTGTTTTCGGTGCAAATACTCCGAGTCGAACCATAATTCTTTTTATGTGAGTATCCACAGGGAAAAATGGCGCATCGCCGCAGAATAACAGAAACACCGCAGCGGTTTTTATACCGATACCATCGACATCTATTAATTTGTCGAGTGCTTTTTGCGGTTTCAAATCGAGAAGAAATTTCGCATCGATTTCACCATTATTGTTTTCGGCGAGCCATCGTAGAAGTCCCTTAATTCTCGCACATCGCTGGTATGCCATTCCCGCAGGACGAATCAGTTTCAAAATTATTTCGTCATCGGTATCGAGAACATCATTCCAATCGGGAATTTTCGATTTCAATGCCGAAAATGCTCTATCGCGATTGCGGTCGTTAGTATTTTGGGACAATATTCCTCTGATAAGTGCATCGGTCGGGTTATCGCAGTTTCTTGTATCGACTGCACCGAATTCATTCGCTAAAATTTTATCGAGTTTGTGGAAATATTTTGCATCACAGCGAGTATTATAGCGAGGAACGATTTCGAGATTTCTTTTCATAATATCGGGCAAATGATGGCTAAAAATTTATGGAATCGGTCTGACGATAATGTATTCGATAGCGAGTGCCATTGCCGAAAACAGAAAACCCAGAAGCAATGGAAACTGAAAAAGTTCTTTATATCGTCTGTATCGCTTAACCTCGATTTTAGTTTTTTCCATCTGGTCGATTTCCTGATAGATTTTGTGAAGTTTTTTCGTATCGGTCGCTCGAAAATATTCACCGCCTGTTTCCCGAGCGATTTCTTTCAATGTTTCCTCGTCGATTTCCACATCCATAGGGACATATCGAGTGCGTCCGAAAGAATCCTTAACAGGATAAAGTGCCTTGCCGAGTTTTCCCATAGCGATAGTATGGATTTTTGCACCGATAGCCGCACAGGCTTGTGCCGCAGTAACAGGGTCGATTCTGCCGCAATTACTTCTGCCATCGGTCAGTAAAATTAAAACCTTACTTTTTGCCTTGCTATCGCGAAGTCTATTCCCCGCAGTAATTATCGCATCGCCGATAGCAGTGCCATCGTCTATCATACCGACCTCGACCTGTTTCAAAAGATTAAGCACAATATTGTGGTCGATTGTCAATGGGCATTGCGGAAATGCTTTCGATGCGAATATCACCAGACCGATTCGGTCGTTCTCCCGTCCCTCGATGAATTTAGATGCCTCGATTTTCGCCGCCTGTATCCGATTTTTCGGCTTGAAATCCACTGCATACATCGATGACGAAATATCGAGTGCTATGACAATATCTATTCCCTGAGTATATACCTTTTCGATATTTTGTCCCGATTGCGGTCTTGCGGCGGCAAGCGAAAACAGCACGATAGCGAGCGCCCACAAATGTGGGACACTTTGCCAAAGCGATACCCGAAATGATTTGCGTTTCGTTTTCTTGAACCTTCGAGTAACAGTATAAAGCATAGTCGCTCGCGGAAACTTTTTAATCAGCCAATACCCGAACGGTATCAAAAGCAAAAATAGCAATCCCCACGGATTTGCGAAATCGATACTGCCACCGAATATGTCTTTAACCGAATTAAACATAGTAGATTCTTTTTTATATAATATGGAAAAAATCTCTTTATCTATATAAAAACAGATACAAATCAAAATGTCAAAACCAAAATGTCAAAATCAGTGTGCCATTATCGATTTTGGATTTCATTTGTCATTTGGACTTTTTAATTTAAAATATCTATCGTCGGTCATCAAATAATTTTTCACATAATCTGCAATAGCATTCTCCAACGATGTAAATTCTCTCGAATATCCTATTTTGCGGATTTTATCCATATCCGCCTGCGTGAAATATTGATATTTATCACGCAAATTGTCAGGCATATCGATATATTCGATATTTTTAGGTTTATCCATCGCTGCAAATACTGCATTTGCCAAATCCTTGAATGTTCGCGCATTTCCCGTTCCACAGTTGAAAATACCGTTTATTTTGGGATGTTCGTATAAATATATCGTCATATCGACAGCATCCTCGATATACACAAAATCGCGCATCTGCCCGCCATCTGAATATTTCGCATCGTAAGATTTGAACAATTTCAATTTCCCTGTCAATGAAATCTGCTCGAATGCTTTATGGATAACACTTCGCATATCGTCCTTGTGATATTCATTTGGACCGAACACATTGAAATATTTGAGTCCCGCTATTTTGTCGAGTAGTCCATTCCGCAATGCCCATAAATCGAAAAGTTGCTTGGAGTAAGCATATATATTCAAAGGATGCAAATTAGGGATTATGTTTTCCCTATCCGAAAAACCCAGCGAACCATCGCCATAAGTCGACGCACTCGAGGCATACACAAATCTTTTATTATGCTCGATACACCATTTCGCAAGAATTTTCGTGTATTCGTAATTGTTCCAAAGCAAAAAATCGGCATCGGTCTGAGTCGTATCGCTGCACGCACCCATATGGATTATCCCATCGATATTATCGAGCTGTCCCATTTCGATTTGCGAGATGAAATCGTCCTTATGCACAAAATCGGCGAATTTCAAATTCACAAGATTGCGCCATTTCTCTGTTTTGCCGAGTTCATCCACTATCAGAATGTCATCGATGCCACGACTGTTGAATTCACATACAATCGCACTCCCGATAAAACCAGCTCCACCTGTGATAATTATTTTAGACATAATCACTCCAGAATTAAATATAATTTATAGATATATCTGGAAATAAATAATGCAAAGGAAAAAAAATTTCTCTGGGGGAACTTTTTTTCAGAAAAGAAATTTCCCCAGCTCCTTTCCAGAAAACTTCGAGTATTTCGGATGACTAAAAAATCATCCGAAAATGTTAAAATTCTTCAGGTTCTGTGAAGAAATTATTGGCTTCCCCGAATGACCTGGCGAACTCGCCGAAAGTTTCGTAGAATCCTGTAACATGTTACGAAAAAGCCGTGGACAGCCACAAATGATTCGGGGAACTCTAAAAGTTCTTGTGAAATGAGTTTGAAGGAAAGCCCTTCTTCCAAGAAAGG
>JAGGZE010000003.1 GCA_021162205.1 bacterium | reverse complement strand
TTGAGCGGATTTCACGGAAACCCCCTGAAACCTTGCTGACACTCGGTTTCTGTCCCCCTTATTAAGGGGGACAGCGAGCGAAACGAGCAGGGGGTTGATAATTTATTTTGATAACGCGAAGAAAACACCCGAACGGGTGCTTCTCCCACTTGTTGGGAGAAGGTGTCCCGACTGGTCGGGACGGATAAGGGAACCTGCGGTTCTTTTTAATTGGTTGATAATTTATTTTGATAACGCGAAGAAAACACCCGAACGGGTGGCGTTGCAGGGAATTGTTCGGAGAACAAGGAAAGCAATGCACTAAAAACACCCGAATGGGTGGTCGAATTTCCAATAGTGGAAATAGTAATCGTAAAAGCTTTTTGCGAGCCATGCCCAGGAGCCGCCCGAGCCACCGACCTCGGCGAGAATCACTATAACGACTTCGGGTTTTTCTGCGGGAGCGAATGAAATAAACCATGCATGGTCTGCGCCGTGTGGATTTTGTGCTGTGCCTGTTTTTCCCGCAACCGTGATTTCGTCCATATAAGCGCCTTGTCCAGTCCCATATTCCGCGTTGCAAACTTTTATCATACCATCGATTACGGTTTTTATCGCTGCACTCGAAAATGGCAAATCGCCGCGTTTCTCGGGTAGAAATTCGAGTTTATGTTTCAGTGGGGGTTGAATCGAACGAATGATTTTCGGCTTCCATACTGTTCCGCCATTAGCGATTGCCGATGTAAATTGTGCCATCTGCAATGGTGTTGTTAGAATTTCGCCTTGACCTATTACGAGGTTCAGTGCGACTCCTGCACCCCAACCTCGTCTGCCATAGCGATTATTGTAATAGTCCCTGTCTGGCACGAGTCCTGCTGCCTCGTGTGGAAGTTCTATACCTGTCGGCTTGCCGAAATAGCATTCCCTTGCATATTCAGCCCATTTATCCAAGCCGAGTTTTGCACCGACCTGATAGAAATATATATCGCAGGATTGTGCGATGGCTTCGAGTAAATCGAGACTGCCGTGTCCCGAACGATACCAGCAAAAATACCATCTATCGCCGTATTGCATCGCTCCCCAGCAGGGATATTCCATATGCGAATATGCACTTGCGATATTCTCATCGACCGCCGCTGCTGCCGACATAATTTTCAATGGCGATGCCGGCGGATATGTCCCCTGATACCATCGGCAAAGGAGCGGATGTGTAGCGGGATTATTCAGTAATACCCAGACCGAATCGCTTATCGGCTTTGTGAATATCGTGTTATCGAAATCCGGCACAGAAACAGCTCCCAATATTTCGCCATTATTGGGGTTCATTACGATGATAGTGCCAAGTTTGATATATTTCGCAAGCCATTCGAGATATTGTTGAATATCCTTATCGATTGTCAATGTGATGTTTGCGCCATTTTGCGATTGAATATCGTTTCGTTCTTTGACAGGACCGACAACCTCGCCATTTGCTCCGACCTCGAGAAATCTCGCACCGTCTTTGCCACGCAGAACATTATCGAAATATCGCTCGACCCCCTGTTTGCCGACCATATCGCCAGCTTTGATACCTTCCCGATACCGCTGGCGAAGTTCCACAGCACTGACCTCGCCGACATATCCGATTATGTGCGGTGCAATCGGTCCGAGTGGATATTTTCGCACTGGTTCGACCTGATAGGTTATTCCGGGATAATCTGTTGCGTGTTCCTCGATTTCGCTCACGATTTTGAAATCGACTCGCCGTTTGAGCTTAACGGGTAAATACTGCACATCTTTCGTCTTCATATATTTGTCCCAGATATAGGCAGGTTCGACATCGATGAGTTTCGCAAGTTTTTTGACAAGGGCGCTGTCCTCAGGGAATTCGTAAGGCATCAAGCAAATCGTATATGTTGGAGCGTTATCTACGAATAATGTGCCATTGCGGTCGAAAATTTTTCCTCTCGCCGATGGTAGTGGAAGAACTCTTATGCGATTTTTCTCCGAGAGATTGTAATAATATGAATGAAGTATCACCTGAATGTAAAATAACCTTAATACCAAAAGGATTATTAGAACCGTGAAAATTATCAGAAAAACTCTATGTCTTTTCTCGGCGAAAAACCGCTCTGTTATCTCATAATCGTGCATAGAACAAATATGTATTTTAAAATTCAATATGCAAGTGCGAAATTATTTGACAATCACAATTTTTCTAATAATTATGTGTAGTTATGAAAACTGAAAGAACATTAGTGCTGGATATCGGCAATCGTTTTGCTAAGATATATATAGTCGATGGCGACAATCTCGGTGGTAAATGGATTTTCAAACGAGCTAATCCGATTTGGCTCGATAAACTTGAAAATATCGCAATAAATTCAAAATGCAAAAGTGGTGTGATTGTCTCGGTTGTTCCCGAATTAACCGAGATGGCACACAATACAATCGAGAAATCTGGAATAGATTCACTAATTGTCGGTGCGAGTATCGATTTGCCACTCGAAATCGATTATGGTTCACCCAAAAGACTCGGTGCAGATAGAATCGCCGATGCTATCGGTGCTTGGAAATTCTACAGCGATATCGCCGATTCGCTTATGGTTGTCGATGCTGGAACCGCCATAACAATCGATTTAATTCGAAATAATAAATTTCTCGGTGGAGCGATTTTACCAGGATTTAATATGATGGCGGATTCACTTCATTCGGGCACAGCTCAACTTCCCGCACCAGATTCTAAAATTTCTCCGCAGTTTCCCGGTAAAGCCACCGAACAATGTATTTCCGCCGGTGCGATTGCCGCAGTAGTGGGAGCTTGTGAGTTCTTATGGAAAAAATTTATGTCGAAAACAAAAACTGGAAAACTTATTTTAACAGGAGGCGACGCAAAAAAAATAACCGAATTTATAAACCTTGAATATATCGAGGACCCACTCCTTCTTGTGAAAGGTGCTGTTGCTATTCTCGATAATTTTAGAATGGAGAAAAAAAATGTCTAAACCTCGCAAATTATTCGAGTATGTCGGTGTGATGCACATCCATACAACCGATTCCGATGGTTCTAAAACCCACGATGAAATAATTAATATGGCTCAAAAATATGACCTCGACTTTTTAGCATTTTCGGACCATATGACACTCGAACACAAGAGCAAAGAAGGCTGGTATGATAAAACACTCGTGATTGTCGGCTATGAGCATCAGGACAAGGATGACAAAAATCATTATCTCGTGTTCGGGATGAATGATGTTCTTCCGAAAGAACTTCCGCCGAACCTTTATGTCAAACGGGTCAAACAGGCAGGTGGTTTTGGAATTATCGCTCATCCCGATGAATGCAGGGATTTTCCCAAATTTCCGCCATTACCGTGGACAGATTGGTCTGCTCGAGACTACGATGGTATCGAAATATGGAATCATATGTCGGCTTGGCTCGAGGGAATCGCTAAAGGTAATAAGTTAAAATATCTTTTGAATCCCCGCAGTTTGCTTATGACACCGCCGAAAGAGACTCTTGCGATGTGGGATAAAATAAATATGAAACGGCGACTTGTCGGTATCGGTTCTGCGGATGCTCACGGATTCAAGTTAAAAATACTCTGGATTTTTCACAGGACAATATTTCCATATCAAGTGGAATTATGCTCGATAAGAACTCATATTTTGACCAAACGAAAGATGCCTCGGGATTTTGCACCTGCGAAAGACCAATTTTTCAAGACGCTTTATCGATGTCGAGCATTCATCTCGAATTATCGCTGGGGCGATGCCCGCGGATTCAGATTCTGGGCTGAAAATCCCTATGAAAATGCAATTATCGGCGATAGAATTAAATTGCATCCTCGATTAAAATTATTTGTCGAGTCGCCATTGCCGGCGGATATTCGTCTTATTTACAATGGCAAAAAAGTTGCCGATGCGCAGGGAAAATCTGCTGAATTTTATGCGAAACGAACGGGAATTTATCGTGTCGAATTGTATCGTGAGGGCAAGGGATGGATTTTTTCAAATCATATCAGAGTAATCAACCCGATGAGACAGAAAGAATATTCACATAATAAATCGAAATCGGTTAATCAACGAAATTCAAGCAATGCTGACCGAAAAAGCGATAGTCGAAAAAATAATTTTAAGCGAAATGATGAAAATCGAGGAAAACGAAATAGATAGACTTGCACGATGCGATTGTCATACTCATCCGGGGTATTCCATCGATGCTAAAGGCACAATCGAACAGTTCATTTTGGCAGCGGTCGAGCGGAAATTGCAAAAAATATGTTTCACAACTCATATCGACCTCGACCCAAATCGCAGTGCGGTCGATAAATTCATAAGATATAATGGCAGATTATATGTCCTCGACAGCTCGATAGTTCACCATTATATCGACGATATTGCCGGGGCTCGAAAGAAATTTGGCGACAGAATCGAAATCATTTATGGCTTTGAATTTTCCTACGAACCACATTACAAAAATCTAATCGAGCAATTTATCGCCGAGTTCGAACCCGAATTCGCAATCGGCTCGGTGCATTCGATAGACAGTTTCGAGATTACAGCTCATAAATCGATAGATATTGTAACTCGCATATTCGAGCCCTTTCGATTTGTCGAGAGATATTATGATTTTGTTTTATCACTTGCCCGCAGTGGATTATTCGATGTCATCGGTCATATCGATGGTTTTAAGAAATACCTGTCGAGATATTGGGGATTGAGCAATCTCGAGCAAATCGAAATGGAAATATTACCTGCAATCGCTCACAAAATCGCTGAAACCGACACGAAATTCGAGATAAATTCATCCGCATTCAGAAAGGGTTTCCCTGCACCTTATCCATCCGCTAAAACTATCGAAATTCTTCTCGATGCCGATGTCCCACTCGGTTCATTCGGTTCGGATGCTCATCGTCCCGAGGATGTCGGTTCACTTATCCAAAATGCGGCAAACTATTTGAAAGGTATTATTTAGATTGAATTAAAATCACTATTGCGCGATGTGCAAAAGTTTTACTAATCGAATTATTTTAACTTTTTCGCAATTTCCATTTCGTGCCATCGGGAGTGTCTTTGAGTTCGATACCCATATCCAATAATTTTTTTCTAATCTCATCGGCACGGGCGAAATTCTTTCGCTTTCGAGCGGTTTCGCGCTCTTTTATCAATTTTTGCAATTCATCCGGCAATTTTCGCTCTTCCTTTTTCAGCACGCCGATTACCGAGTTCAATTTATTTACTGCCTCGATACCATAATTAGCATCGGCTACGGTGATACCATCGTCGGCGGAAATTTTATTGATTTTACGCACCATCTCGAAAACTGCACCCAATGCTCCCGAAATATTCAAATCGTCATCCATAGCTTTCTCGAAACCTTTAAGTCCGTCATTTATCGCATCGGTAACCTTTCTATCGGTGCCTAAAATATCTCTTTGAGAATAATCGGTAAGCATATCGAAAAATTCCTCGAGACGCTCGATTGCGGATTGTGAGGCATTTAAACCATCGAATGTGAAATTCAAATGCTGACGATAATGTGTCGCAAGCAATAAATATCTCACAGCGAGTGGATTATATCCTTTTTCGATTAAATCCCGCAGAGTATAGAAATTCCCAAGCGATTTCGACATTTTTCGTCCTTCGACAATTAAATGCGCACAGTGAAGCCAATATCTCACGAATGTTTTCCCTGTGGCTGCCTCGGATTGAGCGATTTCGTTTTCATGATGCGGGAAAATATTGTCCTCTCCCCCGGTGTGAATATCGAAACTTTCACCGAGATATTTCATCGACATAGCGGAGCATTCGATATGCCATCCAGGACGACCTTTGCCGAGTGGGGTTTCCCAGAAAACATCGCCATCTTCGGGTGTCCAAGCTTTCCATAGTGCAAAATCCGCCCATTCTTCCTTTTCGTATTCATCGTGCTTAATGCGAGCGCCCGCAATTAAATGTTCGGGGCGTTTGCCTGATAATTTGCCATATCCTGGAAATTTTGCAATAGAATAGTAAATGCAATCGTCATCGCCGCGATATGCGATTCCTTTGTCTAAAAGCATTCGAACCAATTGCACCATATCGTCGATGTGTTCGGTAGCCGATGGATAGACCTGCGCTCGTTCGATATTCAAAGTATCGATATCCTCGAAAAATGCCTTTTTATATTTTTCAGTGTATTCGTCGAGAGAAATACCGAGTTTGTGCGAACTCTTTATCGTCTTGTCATCGACATCGGTCAAATTCATCACTTGCATTACATTAAATCCCTTGAATGTCAGGTATCGATGCAAAAGGTCCTCCCAGACATACGCTCTGAAATTCCCAATATGAGCGTAATCATAGACAGTCGGTCCGCAGGTATATATTCCGACATTCGGCGGATTTATCGGCTCGAAATTCTCTAATCGACGAGACATAGTATTTTGGAATCTTAACAAAATTTTCCTCCTCGAATGCTTTGAAATATTATATAAAACAATATTTGTGAAATTGCAATCAATTTTTTGAAAGAAATATAATAAATAACTTTTCTTAAATTTTTATTGCGGTTTCGATTGTTTAAGATAATTTTGACGAGATGAAAAAGGTATTTAGAACATTAAAGCCATATTTTGTCGGTGAAAAACTTGTTTTTTTAATCGGCATTCTCTCACTTATTCTCGTGGACAGTTTTCAACTGTTCATTCCGCGTGTAATCAAGCGTGGAGTCGATGAACTGTCGCTCGGCAGAGCTACCACATCGCTTATGCTGAAACTCGGATTTTTCATTATGCTTTTAACTGTCGGGATTATTATCATGAGATTTTTATGGCGATATTTGATAATCGGTATCTCTCGAAGGATGGAAAGGCGTCTCAGACAAGCATTTTATAAACATCTGCTGACACTTTCGCCGGGATGGTATGCCGACTATAAAGTCGGAAACCTAATGGCACTCGCCACCAACGACCTCGATGCTGTCAGAATGATGGTCGGAATCGGGATAGTGGCGACTTTCGATTCGGGATTTTTGATGATTACATCGCTCGCTATGATGATTTTAATAAATCCTCTGCTGACACTTTATGTTATCATCCCGCTGCCGATACTTTCGATTATCGTGGGATATTTTGGCAAAATTCTTCATCGACGGTTCAAACTCGTTCAGGAAAGTTTTGCATCGCTGACAGATAGAGTTAGAGAAACGATTTCGGGAATTCAAGTTGTGAAAAATTATGCTCGACAGGATTTCGAGACCGAGCGTTTTAAGGGAATGAGCACCGACTATGTCAGTAAAAATATTAAAATGATAATCGTCGGCGGGATGTTCGACCCGTTAATCGGGCTTGTTATCGGTTTTTCATTTGCATTGGTTCTGATGTGGGGCGGTAAAAATGTCATTCTCGCATCTATGAGTATGGGCGATTTCGTGGCATTCAACAGCTATCTCGGGATTTTGATTTGGCCTATGATTGCTGTCGGTTGGGTGATAAACTTGTATCAGCGCGGTAAGGCATCGCTCGATAGGATTACCGAAGTATTCGAGCAAGAGCCGGATATAGCCGATTCTCCCGATGCTATTGAAATTTCAGATATCGCTGGTAGAATCGAATTCAAAAATTTGACATTTCGCTATAAACCCGATTTACCGGATATTTTAACCGATATAAATTTCAAAATCGAACCCGGTGAATTTGTCGGTATCACAGGACGCACAGGTTCTGGGAAAACGACATTGATTTCGCTAATTCCTCATCTTCACGATACACCCACTGAAACGATATTCATCGACGACATCGATATTTGCAAAACTAAACTCGCTTCGTTGCGTTCGCAAATCGGACTTGTGCCACAGGATTCGTTTCTATTTTCCACTACATTACTCGAGAATATAAAATTCGGCAATTTCGATATCGATGACGAGAAAGCTCTTCAAGCTGCCACTGTCGCACAATTAGATAAAGATGTTCGGGATTTTCCCGATGGTTATGACACGGTTATCGGCGAACGCGGAGTTATGCTTTCCGGCGGGCAGAAACAGCGGCTTTCGATTGCGCGAGCGATAATTTTAGACCCGCCGATTTTAATTCTCGACGATGCTTTATCTGCTGTCGATACCGAAACCGAGGAGGCGATTCTCGAAAAATTACAAGAAATTCGCAAAGGAAAAACAACAATTATTATATCACACAGGATTTCAGCACTTCAAACCACGCAGAAAATTATCGTTCTCGAAAATGGGAAAATCATAGAGATGGGCAACCATAACGAACTTCTCACTCGAAAGGGATATTATTCGGAACTTTACACTATGCAACAAATCCAAAGTGAACTGAATTCTGAAAATGAGCACATTTAATTTTTTTCTTGCAATAGAATTAAATTTTAAATTATTATAAATGATAACAAAGGAGATATTTTATGAAAAAATTCATCACAATCCTAATTTGTGTATATAGTGTTATTTCATTCGCCGACAATGGTCAGGCTGGAATCAATTTTATATTCGGTATTCCGCAAGGTGAATTCCGCGACAATATAGACAGATTAGGTTATGGAATCGGTGGTCGATTGGTATATCTACCGAATGATATTTTTGCAATCGGTGGAGCATTGGGAATTCTTGCATACGGGAACGAAGTCAGGGAAGAACCTTTTTCATATACTATTCCCGATGTAACCGTCAGAGTAACCACAACAAACAATTTCTTCTTCGGGCATATTATAGCACAAGTCGCTGCACCGATGGGATATGTCAAACCGTATATCGAGGGACATTTCGGTTTCAATTATCTATGGACCGAGACGAGCATCGAGAATATGGGAAGTTCTGACGATGACAATGAAATAGCGAGTTCAACAAATTTCGACGATATAGTATTTTGCTATGGTGGTGGTGGCGGACTTATGGTGAAAGTATATGAGGAAAAACATAAAACGAATATTATACATCATAAAAAAAGCAAAGGCGATTTGAACAAAGTATATATAGATATCAAGGCGATATATACATTAGGTGGAACGGCAGAATATCTCAAAGAAGGCTCGGTTCATCAGGGTGAATCTGGAACTGTCGAATACGATGTTTCGAAATCGAAAACCGATTTACTTACCGTGCAAGTCGGTCTCGTATTTGAATTTTAATTATATAATATTGTCAGGAAATCTATTATGAACACACCACTATTTGAAAAAAAGAATTTTAGGTCTCGCATAGATTTAGTAATCGTTTTAGTTGTAGCGATTATATTCGCTATATTTAGCATAACTTTGGATTTAATAAATCGTTTATATATATTTTTAAGTTATTATTCAAATAAATCGTATATACGATTTATTTCTACCGAGATATTAATATTACTAATCGGCGCATTATGGATTTCGTATAGACGGTGGCGAACCGCTATTTTGCGGCAGAAAGAATTAGAAGATATTTTCGATAGTATAAATCCCGATGTATTTCTTGTAATCGATACCGAACGAAGAATCTTAATGTGCAATTCGTCGCTTAAACGAATGTTCAAATACGATATCGACGAAGTTATCGGGAAACGCACAGATTTTCTATATCTCGATAGAAGAACCAAGCCCATTCATCAACACGAAATATACAATATACTCGTGGAGGAGGGCTTTCATCTCGGCAGTGCCACAGGACGGAAGAAAACCGGTGAATCTATGCCATTGGAAATTATCACAGGTAAACTCAGCGGGCATCGAGGCGCCGTTATTTTGATTAGAGATATAACCGAACGAAATCTCTCCGCACTCGAACTAATGCAGTCCGAAACCGATTACGAACTTTTGAAAATGGAGATGTATGCTAAACTCGCTACATACAAAAACCTACTCGATAAACTCGACGATGGTATCGTTATTATAGATGAAAATAAAATAGTCAAATATGCAAATCCATCGGCTGAAAAAATATTGGGCTTCTATACCGATGAAATAATCGGGAAATCGGTGGGTTTTCCAGTTATTCAAGATGAAGTAACCGAGATAGAGATTATCCCTAATAGTGGTGAAGACAAAAAAAGGACTGTTGAAATCAGAACTGTAAAAATCGAATGGGATGGCAATCCTGCATTCCTGGCTTTTATAAAGAATATTACCGAATTCAAAGGCACCACAAAGGAGATAGATTCGATGAAATCTGAAAATAAAAACAATAACTAAATTTATAGGAGATAGAAAATGAAATATTTTGTCATTTTCTCTATCATATTGTTAGTGATGTTTTAGCTAAAATCGATGTCGATAAAAAATAATATATAATTACATCATATCGTATGGGTCTATATCTATACGAATTTTAACATTTTTGAATTTTGCCCGAGCCACCCGTCGGAGAAACGGCAATATTACCCTTATGTCTTTCGCCTTAACGAGAATATGCCATCGATATTCGCCTTTCAGTTTTGCAAGTGGCGGTTTTGTCGGAGACAATGGTGTTATGCCCTGCAATTTTTCTTTGAGTAATTCTCTCAAAATTACTCGCAGTGAATTTTCTGCAAATTGTGAGTCCTTACTCTTTGCGATAATCCTGATGAGTCGGGAAAACGGCGGATAATCGAGAATTTGCCTTCTTACAAGCGCGTGTGCAAAAAAATCCTTAAAGGCATTATTCACAGCAAATTGCACAGCGGGTTCATCGGGATGGCGAGTTTGAATAATCACGAGTCCGTGCCGTTCGCCTCTGCCAGCTCGACCCGCAACCTGCGATAGCAATTGAAATGTTTTTTCGCCGGCGCGAAAATCGGGCATCGCCATACCGACATCGGCATCGATAACGACTACTAATGTTACATTCGGAAAATCGTGACCTTTGGCGACCATCTGCGTTCCCACAAGCACCGAACCCGGTTTCGATGCAAATTTCTCGAGAATTTTATTCAATGCACCTTTCCGCTCGATTGCATCGGAATCTATTCGCAAAACCCTTACAGGCTCGACAAAATCGTAAAGCTGAATTTCGATTTTCTGTGTGCCTTTGCCTCGAAATTTAAAATTCTCCGAACCGCAATTCGGACAAACATCGGGGGCAGGAGTTCTATAATCGCACCAATGGCAGCGCAGGTCATCGCCGACACGATGATAAGTAAGCGATACATCGCAATTCGGACATTGCGGGACATAGCCGCAATCGGGGCAAATCAAACTCGTGGAAAATCCTCTTCGATTAAGCAATAAAATCGACTGCTCTCCCCTCTCGATTCCTCTCAATATCGCATTTTTTGCCTGTGGTGAAAATATTCGCTCATTATATCGAAGTGTTTTCAAATCCAGCAATTCCACATCGGGTAATTTTGCGCCGGGCACTCGTTCTGGCATCTCGATTAGATGATATTTTCCATCGACAGCATTAAAATATGTTTCGACAGCGGGGGTAGCCGAACCCAAAATCACAAGTGCATTCTCATATTTCGCTCTGACAATAGCGACATCGCGAGCATTGTAAAATGGTGCTCTCCCCTGTTTATACGAACCGTCGTGTTCCTCATCGACAATGATGAGACCGAGATTTTTCACAGGAGCAAAAACTGCGGAACGCGCACCTAATGCAATTTGAACCTTGCCTTGTCTCAATTTGCGCCAGGCATCCGCACGCTCACCGGGAGAAAGATAGCTGTGCAAAACAGCGACATCCTCACCGAAATAATTGTGTAAAACACCCCACATCTGCGGTGTCAATGCAACCTCTGGCACAAGAACCAAAACTCCTTTCCCGAGTTTTCTCACAGCTTTCGCGGTTTCGAGATAGACCAATGTCTTTCCGCTGCCTGTGATACCGTGAATTAAAATCGGTTTATTATCGCCATTTTTCAACGAATTCGTAATTTGCTCAATCGCTTTTTTTTGCGAATCGGTAAGCTTTTCGATATTTTTCCGCGATGTCAACCATCCAGCACTTCCGCGAAGAATCTCTTGAACATCGAAATATATATATTTCTTCTGTCGAAGTGAACCGACCGCACTTGCACCGAATATTTTGCGAATTTGTGTGGCGATAGTCGGACCATTTTGATTTAGATAGCGCAAAATACCGGCCTGATTGGGAGCTTTCGATTCCATCTGGTCGATTAGCTCGGGAGTAACATCATCTGCGATATGAACGACATCGACAGTTTTCGGCGGCGATTGGATTCGATATTCATATTTCCTTCCGACAAATCCGAACTGTTCGAGTTTCCTAATATGATACATAGCACCGCGATTGCCGATTTTCTGAATAATGCTTTTCATCGGCATAGGACCTTGTGAAAGCAATGAGAGTATTTTGCGCTGAATTTTTGAATAATCCTCCATAAATTCGGGTTTTTCAACAAGAAATACGATTTGTTTCGTTCCAATACCGATACCGATTGGCAATGCACCCGCGATAGTTTCACCGAGTGGTGCGATATAATAGTTCGAGACGAATTTGCATAATTTCATCAGGTTCGAAGTCAATATCGGTTCTTCATCGGGGACATCGGAAATCGGTTTGATAAGTTTTTCATCGACATCGGGTTCGGAGACAATATCGATTACGAAACCTGTAACCAATCGTCTTCGCAGTGTTACCATAACTCGCCAGTTAGCAGAAATTATATCGACATATTCATCGGGAATACCATAGGTCAAAATATCGAAAATTGGAGCATTAACTGCGACTTTCGCGTATTTTCTGAATTTTTTTCCCATTACTTTAAATCTTTTAGTAATTATTTTTGCCGATTGCTATTATAATATTAAAAGAGGATAAAACAAATGGCAAAATCGAGTAAAATAAATATCGACAAAATCGGTCCCCCATTCAGCGAGGGAATTGCGATACTGCAAAAAATAAACGATGCGGGTTACGATGCGTATATCGTCGGTGGAGCTATCCGCGATGTGCTTTTGAAAAAAATCCCGAAAGACATCGATATCACTACAAATATGCCGGCTAAAAAAACAGAAAAACTATTCCCCGATTTCAAGCGAATATTCCCCTATCACTATGAAATTTTTACGAAATCTTATGACGATAAAACAAACTGCGGAGAAAATTGGCAAATCGAAATAGCTCGAATGCGAATAGATATCGAAAACTATGGCAGGCAAGCCGATATTGTTTTCACGGACAATCTCGAATTCGATTTGAAGCGGCGCGATTTCACAATCGATGCTATCGCAAGCTCGACAGAACTTTCACTAATCGACCTATTCGGTGGAATAGACGATTTGGATGCAAAACTTATCAGGACAATCGGTCCGCCGAAAACTCGATTTCGTGAGGATAATCTTAGAATACTTCGTGCAGTGCGTTTTTCGGCGCAGCTCGATTTTGAAATAGAAAACGAAACCGAAAATGCAATCATCGAATTATCTTACGCGGTTTCGACACTTTCACCATATTTAGTCTGGTCAGAATTCGACAAAGGAATTTTAAATCCTGCGAAATTCAAATATCTTCTGATAAAATATGGGATATTTAATGTGATATTTTCGGGACAAACAAAATATTCACAGAAAATAGAATACGGACTCGATAAAATCGCACAAAGGATAGATAATAAAGCAATTCTTTGGGCATTTTTTCTAATGGATAAACCGCAAACATATTCTCAAAAAATAGAACAAATCCGCAAACATATCGATTTCCCGCATAATTTGGCAAATGAAATAAAAGAAATAGTGGAAATAATATATGCACTCGATAAACTCGAATATCTCGAGCCGAAAAAACAGGTGAAAATATTAGAATCTAAATTTTTTGGGGAAACAATCGAGGCAGCACAATTATATGGTGGATTTGAAAATGAAATTTCTAAAATCTTAAAAACATACAAAAATACCGATGCACCGAAATTAATCGATGGTGAAAAACTTTTATATTTGGACAAAATCGAACCGACTATGTTCGGCAGTATTTTGACCGAAATACGATTGGCACAATTTAGAGGTGAAATCGAAAACGAAACACAAGCATTGGAATTTGCAAAAAAACTTGTGAACGAACATAAAAAAGATGCAAAATAAAAAGCAACCGAACGGTTGTTTGATTTTCAATTTTAATGTTTAAAATGCCTCATTCCTGTGAAAACCATAGCGATTCCGAGTTTATTCGCTGCTTCTATCGACAGATGGTCGTTTCGTGAACCACCGGGCTGAACGAGTGCCGTAATTCCCGCCTGCGCAAGAACATACAATGTATCGGGAAATGGCAGAAATGCATCGGATGCCGCGACAGCGTTTTTCGCTTTATCGCCGGCTTTGCAAACAGCGAGTATCGCAGCATCCACACGGCTCGGCAATCCACCACCGATTCCGACTGTCGCATTATTCTTGACAATCACTACTGTGTTAGATTTGATAATCTTGGCGGCACGCATAGCAAAACACATCTGCATTTCTTCGTCATCTGTGGGTTTGCGCTCGGTTACGACATCCCATTTTTCAGCCATCGTTTTAGGCGGATTTATATCTTGAACTAAAAGCCCGCCGAATATTCCTCGCACTGAAATTTTCGATTTCGGCAGAATTTCCGGCAATTTCAATATTCGCACATTCTTTTTCTTTTCGAGTATTTTTAGCGCGGAATCGTCATAGTCGGGTGCTAAAATACATTCAAAAAAATGCTCGTGCAGAAATTCGGCAAGTTCGCTATCGACAGGGCGATTGAACGCAACAATCCCGCCGAATGACGATAATGAGTCGCTAACAAGAGCTTTTTTATATGCCTCGTTCGGATTATCACCGATAGCAATCCCGCAAGGCGATAGATGTTTCACAATTGTGCAGGATGGTTCATCGAACTCGATTGCTCCATATAGAGCGGCATCCAAGTCGAGATAATTGTTATACGATAATTGCTTCCCCCAAAGGATTTCAGCCGATGGTATCCCCTCGGAAGGAAATGTTCCATATACCGACGCAGATTGATGCGGATTCTCGCCATAGCGAAGATTTTGCAATTTTTTCCCACCGATTGAAAAATGTTCGGGATAATTTGCCAAATCATCGGTCGTTTTGGCGAGCCAATTTGCGATTGTAGAATCGTATGCCGATGTGAAATAAAATGTCTCGCCCGCCAAAATTTTCGATATTTCGATAGGAAAATTATTATCCCTATCCATCGTATCGATTGCATTTTCCAACTGTTCAAGCGAGAAAATCGGGACGACTCGCTCGTAATTTTTCGCTGCTGCTCGCAAAAGCGCTACTCCACCGATATCGATTAGTTCGACCAACTCATCATGATTTTTACTGCCGAGATTTTGCATAAATGGATACAAATCGACGAATACGAGGTCGAAAATCGGGAAACCGAGTTTTTTTACCTGTTGAATATCCACACCGTTCGGTCGAGCTAAAATTGCAGAAAACACCGCTGGATGAAGTGTTTTCACACGACCTGCGAGTAATTCGGAAAATCCTGTCGATTCCTCTACCGATTTTGCAACGATACCATTAGAATTCAAATATTTCGCTGTCCCACCCGATGCCCAGATTTCGATTCCACGCTCGACCAATCTTCTCGCAGACTTTTCTAAATTCGTTTTATCGAACACTGAAAGTAATGCACATTCGATTTTTGGCATAATTACTCCTCATCTTTATCGTATTCTATGGAACTTTTTTGCATTTGTTCCAAAAGCATAGTCGTTTTCATCTCGATTGCAGTCAGAATCCAGAATTGATAATGATTCACCCGCGCCTGTGAGTGCATAAGATAAATCAATTTCAGCGAAATCAAAAGAATTGCGAAATCGAGTGCTACTGTGCCGACAAGTCTTCGCCAGAACAATTCGATTGCAAATAAACCGATTACGAGAACTAAAAATACAATATTGAAAAATTTATCCTTTTTAGTCGGCTTCCCGCCGAGTGAACCGAGCATCTTTTGCAATTTCTCATCCTGAAAATCTTCCTCGACCTCATGCTCAGCTTTTTCGAGATATTCTTGCGATATTTTTTCCATAATTTATCCCCACGATTATTTATTCCTGCTAAATCCACAAAATCCATGTTATCTATGGTTCAAGTTCTTTCATTCATCATTATTTAAGCAATTACTCATTTTTCATCGGTATTATCATCATGCTTTTCAGCACGATAGCCATCGAGATAGATGAATCTGCCAAGAATTTTTATATATTCGGAGAATTTCTCGCCCCTTTGAATATCTCGCTGGATAATATGCTGAATTCCTTCGGCTTGAGCATCGAGCATATCGGCATGGTGAAGAATCATCGCCTCTAAATTTTTCGGTTCGACAGGTGAACCCTGCTCGAATTTGCCGTGATGCGAAACTATCAGATGAATCAATTCGGTCGAAAGATTTTTGGGGAAACCTTCTATTTTTGCAATTTCATGCTCGACAATCGATGCACCGAGAACGATATGCCCGATAAGTCTTCCCCGCACATTATAATCGAAAAAACCGCGAATGGATAGCTCCTCGACTTTGCCGATATCGTGAACGAGTGCACCGGTTATCAGCAATTCCTTTCGGCAATCGGGATAGAACGACGCTGCTGTTTCGCATATTTTCTCGACTCGAATAGTATGTTCGCACAATCCGCCGATATATGCTCCGTGCCAAAGTTTTGCTGCGGGATATATGGAGAATTTTTTCGCAATATTGTCATCGGCGACAAATAAATTGTGCAATAGTTCTGCGAGATATTTATCGGAAATCGAATCGATAATTTTCAAAAATCTCCGCCATAGAATTTTGGGAGAATATCGTCCACGCGGTAGAAGTTTCTCATAGTCGATTTCATCGGGTTTCGACTTACGCATCCGCTCGATTTTAAGCCATCGCTGATTTTTATATTCCGTGCCGATTCCCTGAACTTTGACTACATCACCATCGTTAAGCAAACTCGACAATTCCGATGCGTCCTCGCCCCAGTATGTCGCATTGATTCTGCCTTTGGAACAACCGAGTCCTATCGCGATATACGCTTTGCCCTCATAATTCCGAAGCTCTATCCATCGAACCGCGAAAAAATCGGTTATCGTGTCACCTACATCTATGTTTTTAATAAATTCCATTTTTCACCTCGATGAATCCGATGAATCGACCTTTTCAGATTCTGTCACTTTTGCATTTTGCTTTTTTTTCGAACTACTATAATTATTCATCTGTTTTGCTCGATTTATAAGCGAAATCGAATCTATCGCTGTGGTATCGATTCGAATTCGAGCAATTGCACGAAGTGAATCGAGTAAATTATTCGTATATTCATTGAATTTCGATGTGAATATTCTCTGCTGTATTTCATCCCTAACCTCATCTAATGAACGGGGAGTATTTTCCTTAGCACGAGCGATAATGTAAAAATAATGATATTTCCCATTTGCTTTAATACGACCGATGACATCGCCCGTGTTCGATTTGAAAATTGGACCAGCGAGCTCGAACAGAATATCGCCGCGTGAAAACCATCCAAGATAGCAACTGTCTTTGGGGGAATATTCTTCTGAAAATTTCCTCGCTATCCAGCAAAATGATGAATCAGCTTTCAGAAATTTTTTCACAGTATCGGCTAAATCCTTCGTCGAAACAACGATATGCAACGCTTCTACCTCATCGTGCTTACGAATGAAATCGCCCAGATGCTCGATATAATATCTTTCGATTTCGTCATCGCTTATTTTAATCCTTGGAGCGATAACTTTATCCCGCAAATACTGATTGAGAATTTGTCTGCGAGCATCCTCGAGTTTCTTTTTGACATCGGAAGCATTATTAGCACCTTGTGAAAGTGCATAGGATGAAAGCAATTGTTCATCGAGCCAATTATTAACGAGTTCGAGCCATTGCTCTCGAGTAATGAAATTTTTGAACTCAGCAGGAACTTTCCGCATCAAATCATTGCTGGAAAGAACATCGTTGTTAACCACTGCTATTGGCAACTGCTGATTATTTTGTTTTTTCTCGCAGCCGATAAATAAGCTAATTATAAACACAATCGCTATGGCGAACAAAATTTTTGTATAATTCAAGTGCATAGATGTAAATTATACATTATTATTTTTTCGGCAAGACATTTTCACCCCTTCGGGTGTTTTCTTCGCATTGCTTTCCTTGTCGATAGAATCGACAATTCCCTGCAACACCTACTCAATCACCTTTCAGGTGTTCTCTTTGTGTAACCTTTTTTACCGATGGAATCGGCAATTTATTGTCGCCGAACCCTTCGGTTCTTTTTAAGGGCAACCTTCCTCCCGACAAGTCGGGATTCATTGTCGCCCAGAAATTTTGATATATATAGTTGATAATTTATTTGATTAATTTAGTGCAACAGGGAATTGAGCGAAGCGAAAGGAAAGTTGCACGATAAAAACAGGCGAATGCCTGCCCGAAGGGGTGACAGGCGGCGACCGGATTTGAACCGGTGCATGGAGGCTTTGCAGGCCTCTGCCTTACCGCTTGGCTACGCCGCCATTAAAATACCATAAAATATAGCGGGAGACGGGATTTGAACCCCGATTAACACAACTCTTACAACTCACACGATAAAATCGCACTCGTTGAGAGTTTGTAAGTCGGGATTTATCGAATAATTACAAAATATCCGCTCCCACAATCTTTTCTATCAAATACCATAAAATATAGCGGGAGACGGGATTTGAACCCGCGACAACTACCTTGGCAAGGTAGCGCTCTACCACCTGAGCTACTCCCGCTTTCA
>JAGGZE010000145.1 GCA_021162205.1 bacterium | reverse complement strand
GAGTTGTATCACTCGAATGGGGTTTATTATATGGATATATCCAAAATTTATTGGATGTGTTTGGAAAAATTTTAAATTTTAATTCGAGATTTAAAAATTTATAAATCAGTATTTTATCGTGCTTTTGAACCTTCGATGCGCCCAAAAATATTGACTCGGATATTTCTCTATGCCTTCCTGAATTATATCGGTGAAAAATTGAGTTAATCTCGATATATCTTTTTCATTGTCGCCTGTAGGTTCGGGGATTGTCAATTTCCTGACATATCCTGTGTGAGTGTATCCGTCGGGATTTCTTGCGATATATCCTGCAACGACCGGACATTTTGTTTTGAGTGCGAAAACCGCTGCACCCGCCGCTGTCGATGCCCGATTGCCGAAAAAATTAACCATAATGCCAGATTTGCCAGCATCCTGGTCAGACAACATCGCAATCATTCTGTTAGATTTCAACGAGCGCAATATTCCTCTCGATGCCACGCCGACCCGGATAATTCCAATACCCATTTTTTCGCGATATTCGACCAAAAACTTATCGACTATGTGGTTTTTTTGAATTCCTACGACAACATCGATAGCGATTCCAGCTTTTGCAAGTGCAGCTGCAAATAATTCCCAGCTGCCGAAATGACCTGTGATTAAAATTGCACCCCGCTTTTTTTCGGCAAGTTTTTGCAGTATTTCAAAATTTTCAAAGTGGACAAGTTCATCGGTTCTATTGCAAATTTTTGGCAGGCGAGCAAACTCGACCATAGATTTGCAGAAATCGGTGTATGATTCCGATAATATTTTATCACTTTCCTTTTTTGAATATATTTCACCGAAACATAGCTCGAAATTTTTCCTCGAAACCTTTCTGCGAATTCCTAAAATCCATAAAAATTTACCGATAATTCCACCTAACCAAAGTGCACTTCTATGCGGCAGTATTTTGAGCAGGAAAATGATAAACTTCAAACCGATATACTCAAATCGATGCTTGATAGTCGGTTTATAATCCATAATCGCCCTTAAAATAGAATCGATAGTTCTTAAAGAATGTTGTCAAATTATTTCAGCAAAGTTGCATTTTTCACAATCGAGCCAGCCGAAGTCATTAGTCTAATAGTATATCTTCCCGATTGCATCGGCAAACCCTCGTCATCACAGCAATCCCATACAAATGTCCCATTTCCACGAATAGGATAGCGCCTAATTAAATGCCCGGTGTTATCGAAAATCTCGATTTTTCCACCATCGGGAGCGGCATATTTTATATCGAGCGATGAATTAAATGGATTTGGTGAAAAATCGAGTTTCACATTATCGGGAATTTTAGATTCGTTAATCCCCGAACCGTGATAAATAACGAGCCAGCAGGTATCGAGCATATTCGGATATGGACAGGAATAATCGGGATTGTCCGCAACACGAGTGCATATCTGGAATGTATCGCAACTTGTTGTATGAGATGAATCTATCGCATCGAAGAAAATCGATTCGGCAATTCCAAATGTAGTATCATCGAGGGAAATTAGCGAACTGTCCTCCCATCTTTCGATAAGTCCGCCACCGTAATGCGAAAGCAGAATATAACTCATATCGATAGAAAGCGATGAACAGTAATTGTCCTCTGTTGTAATCAACAAATCGCCGATTGACATAGTATCCAATTCTGTGCCATCGGGGAATGTAATATCGGTGATTTGCGGTGGATTTTTGTCCACGATGAAATTATATGTCAGCGGCGTTGAAATCGAATTTCCCAGTAAATCCTTTACATCGATAAGTTCGACAGAGATTTCACCCTCCGAATATTCACTGCCGGGAGTAAAAGTCAAATTCGGTGGGATGAAACTCATATGGTCGAGCGAATCATACCTCACACCATCGACCATAAGAACGATACTCGTTTCATCGACACCATCATCATCGTTTATGGATATTGTTATATTTTGAGTCGGGCAGGATGTAATCGTTTCCAGTAGTGGTGCAATAATCTCTGCAATAGGTCCTTCGCCGTGATGATAGTAAAATGTAAATGTATATTCCATTTCGTTTGGGCAATCCGCAAGGTCGTTTAGAACGATTGTTACCATATTGGTTTCCGGTAAATCCATAAAACCGAGTTCGGATATGTTTAATGTTAAAGTATATCCATCCCAATAGATTCCAAAATCTTCGATTGTGAAGTGCGAAGTGTTTATGTCGATTTCGATAGATGAACTGTCGATACCAGCAGCACTGTCGAAAACCGAAATCGTTATCGTGGATGGCATTTCATCTATTATTTCGCCATCGGTCGGCGATGTGTTCGAAACAAACGGTGCCGAGTTATCCCAAATCCAACTCCAGCAATATGCAGAATCGATATGTGCACCATTAGTATCGGCGATGTCATCGAGACAGACATTCATCGTTTCCACAATTCCGCTCGAATAAACAGGATGAAAATAAATTGTCAAATCATCGGTCGAAACTTCATCGCTCGATGTGTCATAATCTGCACCATTAAGTGTGAGCGATAATGTGCTCCAATCTATTTCATTTTCGGATAACAGTGTTATTGTCATCGCTGAATCGCAGGCGGAATAATTTCCCAGCAGTGGCGAGACCGATATTACCGATGGTCCCTCGGATGGCACAGGTGGAGTAATTACCGCTCCATAAATATCTTGATTTGCAGTTCTATAATCTATCCAAATAGCTAAATAAGTGGAATCATCGGCGATATAATCGACTTTTGGAGCTTGCTGCGATGTTCCAGCGGTGCTGAATGGAAATTTCGTTCCAATCGGTAGTCCCGATGTGCTTAAAAAATTCCCATATATTGTCGGCATACCTGCCGAGGCATCCTGCCAAATTACGAGAAAACCATTACCACTGTTGGCGATATCGGGTGTAGATTGATTGCCATCGTCGGTGTTCACTGTAAATTCATCGACCGATGTTCCAATAACAATCGAAGCATAAATATCTGTGCCTGTCGATATATCTGTATATTGATATGCAATTGCAAAACCTGCATTTGCTGGGTCGTCATTATAAATTCCACAGACAGCGGGTTCCGATGTTCGAGAATCGTCGATTATTAGAAAAGCATCCCCATCTGGATGTCCAGTCGAATCGAAATATTTCCCAAAAATTCCCTGTCCAGCATCGGTCGAATCTGTCCAAACGGCGAGAAATTTATATCCATTATATGCGATATCGGGATTTCCCGAACCTGCATTAGAAAGATTTTCAAAATCACCGGGCATAGTGCCATCGGAATTTAGCACAGTAAATTTCGTTTCCCAGTCTGCACCTGCACGGACTGTCCAAACAATCATATAAACACTGCCCGACGACGCCATTTCCGGAGATGACAAATTGCTTGTTGCAGTGCCTATATCGAAATTTGTATCGACAATGCCATCGCAGTTGAGGAAATTCCCGTCGAATTCTGTTCCAGTGCTTTGGTCGAACCAGACGGACAAAAATTGCTCGGTCGAACTATCGTATGCGATTACTGGCGAGTTTTGATTGTTCGGTGCGATACATATCGGATAGCCCGCACTTCCCAATGAGCCATCGGCGAATACAGATACTCCGAAAATGTTTTGATTACTCGCTCCCGAACGATGGTCCTGCCAGATTACGAATAAACAGTCATTTCCAGCAGAAAGTCTCGGTGCGAGCTGGTCACCGGCAGCAGTGCAAATCGCCACTTCGGTTTGAGCGAACGAAATCGCAAATAACAATAGAATCGATACATACAGTGTTTTTTTCATTAAAATTCCTCCATTTTTTGTTTTGAATATGATTGAATAATTC
>JAGGZE010000019.1 GCA_021162205.1 bacterium | reverse complement strand
TGCTGACACACGGTTTCTGTCCCCCTTATTAAGGGGGACAGCGAGCGAAACGAGCAGGGGGTTGAAATGTTATTTTAATTGAGCGGGTGCAACAAGGAATCCCGTCTGGACGGGAGAAAAGTTGCACAATAAAAACACCCGAAGGGGTGGAAAACTTTTATAACGCAGGTGCAACAAGGAATTACCGATTCTATCGGTAAAAAAAGTTGCACAATAAAAACAGGCGAACGCCTGCCCTATGGGTGCAGTGAGCGCAATCGATTTATTGCGGCTGCGAGTTCGAATCTTCGGAATTCCGCCCAATCGGGTGGGACAAAACTATCGTTAGATGCAAGTGCCGATAATCCATTTTTAGATACAAGATTTTCGACCATATCGAGCAATTCGGAAATAGTCGAATCACCGAGTTTCGAGCTGATATAAGACATCGCTTTGCCGATAGCATTTATTTGAGCAGGTAGAATAATTTGTTCGATAGCCCAAAGTTCGATAGTTTCCGCACCGAACAGAAGCGATTTACCTCGAACCTTGATATTTTCGCTTTTTCGTCCATAAGCCGGCGAAAAACCATCGGGAAGCGGAATTCTCGAAGCTGGAATCGTCATAGGCACAGGTTTTTTCGCTCTATGAGATGGATATTGTTCGATTATATCAGTCGCTTTTTGCTTCGCATCGTTCGGCTCGAATTCTTCCATCAATATCACATTATCGGCAGTATCGAGATATTCACCCGCTCCACCGACAACGATTATCACAGAGATACCGAATTTCTCGCGAAGTTCCGAAAGCCGGTCCACAAGCGGAACAATCGGTTCGTTCTCGATTAATTCGACCATCCTATCGTCTTTTATCATAAAATTCGTAGCGGATGTGTCCTCATCGAAAAGCAGAACCTTTGCACCGGCTTCGATGCTTTCGATAATTGTTCCAGCCATCGATGTCGAACCCGATGCATCGTCGGTGGAAAAATTTCGCGTATCGTATCCCGATGGTAAATTTTCGATAAATGCTGATATATCTACATTGCGAATCGCTCTACCATTCTCGGCACGAATTTTGACAGCATAGGGCGATGCAATCACAAATTCCCTGCCATCGCCTGGAATATGATTGTAAATTCCATTTTGGATTGCGGAGAGCAAAGTGGTTTTTCCGTGGTAGCCGCCGCCGACAATCAGTGTAGAACCTTCGGGAATACCCATTCCACCGATAGTTTTTCCAGATGGCAAATCGAACTCTACTCGTAATGATTGTGGCGATTGAAACGGTTTGCCATTTTTCATCGGATTGTCTGAAATGCCCGATTCGCGTGGAAGAATCGAGCCATCTGCAATAAATCCGATAAGGTTTTTATCGGCGAGCATTCTTCGCAATGCACATTGGTCTCGGTGCTGAATTATAAAATTTGTCAGATGCTCGATATTTATCGATTTAGCGAAAAGACAAGCTTTGATAATTTGTGGAATATCGATGAAAAACATCTCGTAAGCGGCATGACCATCGATAGTTCGTCCTCGAGCGGGCAAACCGATAAAAAGACGAACGACGATTGCATCATTCTCGATTTCGACCGCACTTCGTCGAATTACGATTTGCCCCGGTGACGGTATTTCGATTTTCCCGCTATGTCCTGTGCCTCGATTCCGTGCGATTTTACGAGCTTTAATCCAGATAAGTCGATAGAGATAATCACAAAGTGCAATTTTATCATCGTCATTGTTCAGCCATTCGCGTGTGAACGAATGATTTTCAACTCTAATAGCGATAATCGAGGGTGTCGCAAATGGGTCGCCCTGAACTTTATCTACCGAGAGAGTGAAATTGTGGAAATCATATTTACCATACAATTCGCGATAGGATTTATATCCTCGTCGGTCGATTCGCTCGATTATTTTGCGAAGTTTATTCATTTTTTATCAGATAAGAAAATTTTAAAAATTTTTCAAATTAAATTTCGATGTCTATGAAACAAATTTCAATTTATAATATTGAATCGCGACAAACATTCCCTTGCTGATTCTATCCCGATTTTATCGGGACTTTATCGGGATTCAGAAAAAAGCAACGCAAAGAAAACACCCGAATGGGTGTTGAAATGTTATTTTGCTCGAGCGGGCGTTGCAATGAATTGCCGATTTTATCAGCAAGGTCCCGACTTCATCGGGATTAAGAAAAACGCAACGCAAAGAAAACACCCGAATGGGTGTAAAAAAGGGAAACCCATACGAAATAAGTTTCCCTCATAAATGATTACTAATTTCAAATTACTTTTTCGTTTTAACTTTCGGCTCTGGAGTATTCTGACCCGTAGGTTTTTGCGATGGTTTCGTTTTAACCTGCTGGAATTTTTTGGGCTGTTGAGCTTGTGCTTGACCCGGCTGCGCTCTCATTGACTGAAGTTTATCGAAAAATGCCTTTATTTTAACCTTATTATTAGAAATTATCGTGAAAACTTCTTTGCCATATTGCTTTTTAGCATCCTCATATTTTGTTTTCAAATTCTCGATAGATTTTTGAACATCGGGAGAATTTCGCTGGTCGGGAGGAAGTTGCTCGAGAACACTATCGAGATTTTCGACAGTGCTTTGCATAGATGAAATCTGAACTATAAAATCGACATAGGAAATAAGTTCTTTCCCATCTGTTAGGCCATTTTTCTTGGCAACTTTATCCATAGTAGTCATCATCTGAGTAACAGCTTCCTGTTGATTCTGCGGTTTGTTAGGATTTTTATTAAGTTCCACCAACTGGTCGCCGACTTCGGAAAGTGCATCGATTGTCTTGCTGAGTTTCCCTGCCTCGATTTTAGGACCGGTCGTATCGGTTGATGTGGTAGTGGTGGTAGTGGTTTGTTCAGTAGTTTTCTCTTCCTTTTTACCTTTTCCACATCCAGCAATAAGGATAGCCAAAATTACCAGAACCAGAGCCAAACTGCGCATTTTCATTATAACCTCCAAAAATAAATTTCCGCGAAAATACAAATATTCCATATTTTATGCAACACTTTTTTTATTTTTTATCGAGAAAAGATAATATTATCTCAAATATATCGATTTCTTTTGAACGATACCATCGTTTGTAATTATCCTTACGAAATATATCCCGCTGTGTTCATCGGTTGGATTCCAATGCAAAATTCCCGAGCCGACAATGTTTTCTCGATAGACTATTTTCCCATCGATATCCAATATCTCGAATTCACCGTTTCCATCGATACTATATTTTATTCGGCAGCTCGAATTGAATGGATTAGGATAAAGCGATACATCGGTCCTCGATGGTATTTTGCTTTCTGCGATATACGATTCCGCTGTTACTGTGAATATAACCGAGTCGGTTTGTCCGCTGACTGCCGACTGAAAAACTATCGCCATAGTGCCTGTTCCGTGAGAAATCGCATCGGTTATGAAATGCGCAGACATTAAAGCGGTGTCGGGACCCGCTATTACTATAACAGCATGCTCGAAAAAACATTCCCAGGGCGTGCAAGCTGTCGCTGTCCAGCCATCGGGAATATCGTTGTGAAGATAAATATCTATCGTATCTATCATTCTGTCGGGAACAAACAAATCGAACTCGAAATTGGCGTTTTCACCGGGCAACACCTCCGCTGTCGTGGAATCGACATCGAACTCGAAAGCAGATGCAAATCCCACAATGGCGATTAGAACTAACAATAAAATTGAATTTTTCATCGTTTCCTCCTTTTATTCGATATCGAATCTTGCAACACCCAAAATAGTTCGCTCATTGTTTTGAACAACAACAATCGCACAATATCCATCGGTTGTGCCATCAGCGATTTCAGCAGGGGTTTCGACAGCCGAGTTTATATCGAGTTCTGTGAACGATGCCGATGGTGCAGGATTTGCCCAGTCGAATTCAGATGCGGGAATCATATGGAACTCGGCGAGACCATTCAAACCTGGAGCGGTAGCGAATGTTATTTTCTCGCGAACGAGATAGCAGAATACATTCGCGGTAATCGCCGAATCTGCGGTAATCGTCGCCTGCAATCTAATGCTATCGCCATCGACAAATGCACTGCCCGAAATATTAGCGGGTTTGGATAAATTTTTAGCATTCTCGACAATCTGCTGAATCATATTTACATCGTTTCTATCCATAGCGGAAAGAACTGTTGCATCGACAAAAAGTTGCGGCACATTTTCTAAACTAAAATAATCGTAATACCAATTCATTCTGCTATTGTGCATTTCGGGATTCGATAGTTCGAATGGGTCATCGCCGAAACCTGTCGGTTTGGGATGAAATTCCATAAAAATCGGCGAGATACCTTGCGATTCATAATATTCTAAAACCGAATTCACATTATTATCGACATTCACACAAGGCACACAATCTGTGTGGCTGAATTCCTCGATTAACACAGGGAAATATTGCAATTCATCGTTGTTATCGTCGCCATTGCTATCTTTCTTATGACATCCCGCAAAAATCAAAATACCGATGATTGCAATTATGATGAATATTTTTTTCATTGCAAAACCTCCCACCCGTTCGGGTGTTCTCTTTGTGCAACTTCCCTTGCCCCGACAAGTCGGGACATTCCTTGTTGCACCTGATTAATCAAAATTTCTCGGCGACAATGAATCCCGTTCGGACGAGAGAAAAGTCGCCATTAAAAAGAACCGAAGGTTCTTCCAATTCCCAAATAATCTTTCAAATCGTTTTTCGCAAGTGAATTCATTCTAATCGATTTTTTTTACTTCGGTTTCAGCACTACCCTCGCCGAACTGGATTCTTAAAATATCGTCGATATTCAAAATTTTTGAATAGCGAACAATTTTGTCATTCTGTCGAACTATCGAAAAACCCCGTTCGAGAATTCTATCTATAGACAGTAGGTTCAATTTTTCGCGGGATAAATCGATTCGAGTCGATGCTCTTTCGACCCCAAGTTGGATTGTTCGCACAGCGGTAGATTGCAATTCGTCGATTTCCCGCCGATATTCCTGAATTTTATATTGCGGACTCGACAATTCCAATCTATGCGAAATACTATCGAGATGTGACCGATTGGACAAAATCTCGTTCGATAGCATCGTTCCAATTCGTTTTAACAAATCGACGAGTTTATCGGCGAGTTCGGTTCTATTCGGCACAGCTATTTCAGCGGCTGCCGATGGCGTCGGCGCTCGCTTGTCCGCCACAAAATCTGCAATCGTGAAATCTATTTCGTGTCCCACCGCAGATATTATAGGAATTTTCGAATTGTATATCGCCCGTGCAACATTTTCATCGTTGAAACACCAAAGGTCTTCCTCGGAGCCGCCGCCTCTTCCGACAATCAACAAATCGACCTTGCCGAATCGCTCGAATTCCTCGATAGCGCGGACGATTGCCGATGGAGCGGCATCGCCCTGAACGAGTGCATTTCTGATGATAATCGAAACCCATGGAGCGCGTCTGCGACAGACATCGATAATATCGCGCAATGCCGCGCCTGTTTTCGATGTTACCACACCGATTGTGAATGGGAATACGGGAAGCGGTTTCTTGTGAGAACTATCGAAAAGTCCTTCGGCTTCGAGTTTCTTTTTCAACATAGCGAACGCTAATGCTCTATTGCCTTTGCCGGCGGGCAGCATTTTCCTAACGATGAACTGGTATCGTCCATTTTTTTCGTAAAGAGATGGTTGCCCGAATGCCTCGACCTCGATTCCATTTTCGGGTTTCCAATCGAGTTGCCGAGCGATATTCCGCCAAACTGTGCAATCCACCTGAGACGATTCATCGCGAAGGACAAAATAAAGATTGCCCGACGAGTGAATTTTTAACTGTCGCAATTCACCGATAACCCAAACTCCACCGGGGAATCCGCCCTCGATTACTGTGCGAGCGATATGATTCAATTGGGAAATCGTCAGAAATTTTTTATCGGAATTCATTTTAATCATAATTGTTTATCCATTTAAAATATAAATCGCATTTATTTTTTTGCAAACAAAAGTGAAAATAACAAATCTTCATAAAGAAGTTTTTTTTATGTCGATAATTTTGCATTGCTAAATAAACATTTAGTTGACAAAAAGAAATATTTCAATAATTATATATAATTA
>JAGGZE010000107.1 GCA_021162205.1 bacterium | reverse complement strand
TATAATTAAAAATGGATTTAAGGAAAATTAAACAGGGATAAAATATGCACGATTATAAAAATGCACCGCTCGGTATTTTCGATTCGGGTGTCGGTGGACTTACTGTTGTGAAGGAAATATTGAATCGATTGCCCTGCGAAAGTTTTGTTTATCTCGGTGATACTGGAAGATATCCTTATGGACCGCGTTCTGCGGATATTGTTCGCAAATTTGCTCTTCAGAATGCGAGATTTTTGATGGGATTTGGAATAAAAGTTTTAATCGTTGCTTGCAATACCGCTTCGAGTGTAGCATTGGATGAACTTAGAAAATGGATTTCGATACCGATTATGGGAGTTATCGAACCAGGTGCGCGAGAAGCTGTCAAATCCACTGAAAATGGGAGAATTGGAATAATCGGCACAGTGGGAACAATTTCATCGAAGTCTTATCAAAATGCAATTTCCGCTATCGAACCTGCTATCGATGTTTTTGGTAAAGCCTGTCCGCTATTCGTTCCACTTGCAGAGGAGGGTTGGCTCGATGGTGAAATTCCCGAACTCGTGGCTCATTTTTACCTCGATGAACTATTGCAAAAAGACATCGATACGCTCGTTCTTGGATGCACACATTATCCGTTGCTTAAAAGAACGATTACAAAAGTTATCGGTGGAAAAATTCGTGTAATCGATTCGGCAAAATCTTTAATTGGTGAATTAAAAAAATATTTAACAGATGAAAAAATAACTTCAAATAACGATGATTTGTATGCACGATTTTTCGTAACCGATGCACCACAACGATTTAGTAGAATTGGAACAAAATTTTTAGAGAAGAAATTAGAAAAAATTGAATTAATACAAATCGAACTTTAAGCTTGTTTTATATTTATTTATTATTATTATATTCAATTAGAATATAAACAGAACTTAACGGGGGGAATTCTTTATGAATATTAAAAAAATCTTATTTTTACTGGTAATATTTAATTTTGCTGTAATCGCTTTCGGCGATGGCGGTTATGCTTCATTCCTCACAACCGAACGACCTCCAGGACATGCAGATTGGTGGGTAGAAGGAGATACTGCTATAGACTACCCCATAAGAATCGAGGTTATGGATTCATCGGTAGGAATTTTTGGTCTAACAAGAGGTCAATTCGGTGTAGGTGGAATAGGAACTGGTTATATTCCACTTATGAGAAATTTTCATTGGCCCGACAGCATAGCCGGTGAACATTTCGTTTTATACATCGATGGTGCATACTATTCTTTTGCCAATTATACAGCTTCTCAACTAACATTATGTAGTGGTCCCCCTGTTTCTCTTCATCAAATAAACGATTATTTCATGGGAAGTGATACAGTTATCACGATAGAGGGTATCTATGAAATTCATTCACACTGGCAAATACCTATCGGTGTCGGTGGACTTATAGATTTTTACCAGATACTTAAACCTGTTTCTATGGTTTTCGGTCCCGATACCTGTGGACAAACACGAATTTTATTTCAGGCATTTAATCAAGATTTTGTGCAGCATAGTATAGGTGTTAAATTCATTGTCGATGCTTTTATCGGCACATCGGATAGACCGAGTATAATGATAGCAGGAACTTATACGACTCTTTCTCGATTTTATGAAGCGCCTGTGCCATCCTATTGGCAGGGAGCGGACAATCCGGATATATCGTTAGCATCGGCAATTGCAAGAGGTATTCTTCGCGGCGGCGATGCTACACCGCCCGATTATTTTGCTATCGGTCAGCAAAGCCCAATATGGAGATATATTTGGGTTAGAACAGACCTCGGATGTCATCCAGATTCTGAATATTGGGCTACTACTTTCTCGGGTAATCCAACAGGCGATGTAGCATTTCTTGTTCAATGGAACCAGAGAAGTATTTCAGCGGGCAGTCATTTCGATTGGGTTACCTATTATGGTTTCGGTTCAGGATATCAGCCTCCTGCAGAAATGCCTATTTCACCGATTGTTCCTGAAATTAGCTGCCACGATTGCACAATCGATACATTGGTCGATATTCATACTCTTGTCACCCAGCATGA
Organism: bacterium; assembly: GCA_021162205.1. Classification (GTDB taxonomy): domain Bacteria; phylum UBP14; class UBA6098; order B30-G16; family B30-G16; genus JAGGZE01. The sequence goes on along the minus strand of JAGGZE010000107.1, from coordinate 31,709 downwards.
TGCTTCAGGAAATACTTATTTTGACGATACTATTTGTATTTATCCACCTTCACCAATTACAGTATATTCTGCCTATTGGGATACTCTGCTTTATGGGGGGTATATTATAGATTCTAATTGTATTTTATTAGATAGTTTGCCCACAGATAGCACTGTGGATATAGAATGGACAGTTCATATTCCCGAGTCTCTTCACTTAACAGGACTTACAGGAAATTTGGGATATTATGGTAATTCCAACGATGTAACCGAAGCAACAGATTCTTTTGTAGTCATTTCTGTCCCTATGTTTTCTGGAATTCCACCGAATATGACACTGCTAACAGCTCCATCCTTTTTTGTCAACTGCACTACATTTAAAATCGATGTCTATTTTACCGATGATGAAGGAATCGACCAATCGAGTGTTCTACCTAATATCAATGGTTATTCGAGTGCTGGATTCGTAAACTGGCATCCACCTGTGAATCCTCTGGATGATACATTTTTTGTCGATGTGCCGGGGACACTTTTCACTGTGGATAGTCTCGAAACTGTTTTAGTGTTGATTCCGCCGATTGCAGATGGCTGCGGATGTCGCTCCGCCGAGACATTGAGAACGACAATTATCTGGGATAATGACCCGCCGATTATTACTGATTTGATTCCTATAGATAGCGGATATGCTACTACTTCTACTCCTAATATCGGTTTCACTGTTTGCGATTCTATTTCGGGTGTGCAAATCGATAGTATCGAATTTTTCTATACTTACGGGACGGATACGATTTTTCTTAGTTCAACAAGTTCGGGTATAGTAAGAATTCCCGATGCCGACACACATTGTGTAGATATATCGTTCACTCCGACCGATATCCCCAGCGAAACTACGGTTACGGTTTGTGTTACTTATGCTATCGACAATGTAGATGCAACTTGTTCGCCGAATGTAGCGGACACAACTTGCTGGTCGTTTATTGTCGATTATACCGCACCTGTTGTCGAATTTATAGCTCCACCCGATTCGGTGGCTTATGTCAGTTGCGATACTCCAACCGTATGCTTTGTAGTAAACGATATGAACGGTTTTCTGACGACTCCCTGCGAAAGTCTCGTAGTCTGGATAGAAAGTGCGGCATACAATGTCTGCGACCCAAATGTATACATAAATGGCGATACAGTGTGTATCGACGATGCATATAATTCGCCTTATCCAAGCGGAACAGAGGTTAATGTTATAATTATGAAACTTTGCGATACACTTGGAAATTCCATTGGAACATCTACACCGACCTATACATTCTTGATGGATACTCAGGGACCCTGGGTAGCTTCGCTCGACCCGCCGGATGGTTCGTTCATAACACCACCGAGTCCTGTAAGTGACCCAGTGTGTTCTTTGCTTGTAAATGATGACTATTCAGGTATAAACCTGAGTTATATAACCGTTAAAATGTCGATAAATGGCGGTCCCGATTCTGTTCTGACATATCCTACCGACCTTTCATTTAGTTCGGGATGGCTTGTTGTTCACGCAGATTTATACGATGCGGGTTATCTTGATACGGTCTGTTTCACACTCGATACTATATTCGACAATGCCGATGTCTGCCCTGCTAATAATATAGAAACACCATTTACCTGGTGCTATATAATCGATAACCAGCCGCCCGAAGCTATTTTAGTTCAGCCCGAGGATAGCGCAACCTGGGCGTGTGGTCTCGGTGAGGGTTGGATTTGCATAGATTTCATCGATATAAACGATATAAATCCAGGTTCGGTTGTTGTTACAGTTGGAAATTCTGCACCTGTATCATCGGGATGGCTGTATTATAGCGATGTCGATAGATTTTGCGGACCGATTCCTATCGATGCGATAATAAATTCCTGTGAACCTGTGCCGATTGTTATCGTTCAGGTAGCCGATAATCTTGGAAATATCGCTCTTTTCGCCGATACATTCTATTTTACATCCGACCTCGAAGGTCCTTATGCAGGATATATGTATCCCAATGCTACCACAACAGCCGAGGATTCGGTAGTTTTCGAGGTAATCGATGATTGTTCACCAATAAGTGAAAGTCAAACCTGTTTCGAGATTACAGTGAGAAATATGGGCAGCACTGTCACCAATATAACAGTTTGCGGCGATGACCCCGATATAAACTGGTTCCCCGGTGCATATTCATCGGATGATACCGCAAGATTCCATATAAATGATATTCTCGATTCGCTTGGAATGGAACTCGGAAGCGGTGACAGTGTATATGTTTGTCTCGTCCAATCTTTCGATACGCTCGATGACAACACTTGCGGATATAATGGCATATCCGACACTACTTGTCTTTCGTTCTTTTACAGTCTTGGCGGTCCATCGATTGCGATTTTAGACCCGCCTGTCGGTTCGAGTATTTCCTGTGAAACACTATGTATAACTTTTGCATTTCAGGATAGTGACGGAGTCGATTCTTCATCGATACATATATCTTACCAGATAAACGGTGGACCTGTGAGCGATGTCACAATCGCCGACCCATTTGTAACATGGGTTTCAGGTTCTTCCAGCGGAGACCCCGATAATTTAATCCTTTGTATTCCCGATATATTGATGGATGGTTATGAAATAACTTTTTCTGTGGATTCTGTTCAGGATTATCTCGGTGTGCCGAATACAGCGCCGCGCGGTGGAACTTACTGGATGGATTGGACGCCACCGCAAATCGGAGTATATTGGCCTACAGACTGGGAAGAAATATTTACAGCTCGCCCACTTATATGGATTGTAGCAAACGATTTGATTGCTGGAGTTAATCAACAAACTGGTTGTTTCACATTCGGCGGTTTGAATACTTATTGCTGGGATGATTCGATTGTGTATTGGTCGGGAGACACAGCATTTTTCAGTGCTATCTATGCCGATACAATTTTCAGAGGCGGTGATACTGTCGAAATTTGTTTCGAGGTCGCCGATAATGCTATTATGTGCGATTCGAATGTAACAGATACCTGTTGGCATTTCACTGTTGCTGCTGGCGGTCCTATTGTCGATGCTATCGAGCCTGCGGAAAGTTCCATCATTACTTGCGATACAATCGATTCGCTCGTTATTGTCGCAACCGATGAAAACGGTATAGACATAAACACTTTCCACATTGTTGCCGATGGAGCGGGAGCATCTTACGATATTACTTATCCTAACCCGGCGATTCATACTTCTGGCGATACAATTATAATCGATGCTGTCTTTGCGGATGAGGGAACAGTTTCGGTAACTATCGAAATTCAAGACAGTCTCGGCAATATAGTATCTGGCGGATTTTATGAATACTGGTTCGTAATCGACCATTCTGCACCTTTGATATCCGAATATACACCATTGTGCGATTCGACAGCAATGAATATTCCCGAAACATTGTGGGTTATCGCCGAAGATTCACTCGGCTATCCCGACCCGAATATGTTTTGTATCGGTATTATCGATACCAATGGCGATACCACTCGTGTTTGTGGTTCGTCGAGTTCCGCTATTGTCGGTGTCGGCGATACGATTTTTATAATTCTCGATTCGCTTGGAATCAGTTATACCGGTGGTGATACGATTGTCTGGTGGATAGAACAGTTCGCAGATTATTCCGACCTTTGCACTCCTAATTATGGTGTGGTCGGCGATACCTGCAGAATTCCAATATCATCGACAGGACCCGATATTAGTATTATCAACCCGTTAGATATAAATGGCGATGGATATATATATTTTGGATGCACATATCCTTATACTTTCGCATTTTTACTCGATGACCCCGATGGTTTCGATACATCCTCGATTTGCGTGAACTATTTCTGCATAGATTCGATGGGCGATACGATTCCCACTGTTAGCCAATGTTGGCCCGACCCCGATTTGTCGGTCATCGGCGATACATTGCTTTGGGATGTCCTCTCGTTCCCTTGTCCTGCGGGCAATGAGATGCATATCACGGTCGAAGTTCTCGATAATCTTTTGAATCCGCAGCGACCGAACGAATTTATCGTGATAATCGACACTACCGCTCCGGGATTTGAAATCATAAGTCCTCTTTGGACTGAAAATGTAATGACACTTACTCCCGACATTTTACTTCGTTTTCCTGATGCCGCAAGTCCCGATACAAATTTGATTTGTGTAACTTTGATGTGGAATACTTTGTTTATGCCGGCGAATACACTCGAAGTATGTAATATTGACGATACAATCGAATGGTCTAACGATACATTAACCCTACACATTCCGAGTGGACTATTCGATACGGGAGACAGCGTTCAGATTTGTGTCGATACTGTTTGGGATGCTGCCGATGCTTGTCCTAACTGGGCATTTATCGATACTTGCTATTGGATTTATATCGCTCAAGGCGGTCCAACAGCGAATCTTATATATCCAGTTCCCGACAGTGTGGGATTGGTCTGTGCGAACGATTCGTTCGTGTTTGTCCTTTCCGACCCCGATGGTGTCGATACGAGCACGGTTCATTTTGCCGACGATGGCACCGAACATCCGATTGGAACTAATCCATATTGGGCGAATGAAACTACACTCGTCTATGTTCCACCATCGCCATATAGCTGGTCGCCGATATATTTATCGCTTTGGGGAATGCAGGACCTTCTCGGTTATGAAGCCGATTCGATTGTATTCACATTGTATATCGATGTCGACCCACCTGTTGCGAATTGGGTAAGTCCGGGTTCGCCACCCGAACCGATTACGATTCCGCCTGGAACTCCGCCATTCCAGATTCACATAGTCGATTCGCTAAATGCTGTCGATAGCACAACGATTCTGTTTTTCCCACACGGTCTCGACGGCTTATCTTATCCTGTCGATGCGATACTCGGCGATGACGATACACTTACATGGAATATAATTACATCGATTTTGGAATATGATGCGAGTGTTTCATACGATACATTTCTTGCTGGCGATACGGATTCTGTTTGTATAATTGTGGCTGATAATCCGAACTGCGCGGGTTATATCAATTTGGATACGACTTGCTGGGAATATATTGTAAGTGCCACTTCTGGACCAATTCCAACATTGATTATACCCGATAGAGACAGCGCTACAATCGCCTGCGATTCGTTTGTAATCGAATGGAGTTGCTATACGACGATGGGATTGAGACATTCGAATGCGCAAGTTTCATTGCAAATCGGTGATACTGGAACTCCTGTGATATACGACGATGTATCGGGTGCGATAAGCTATATAGAGGATACATTGATATTCGGTCCACCGCCCGCTTTATTCACCGATGGCGATACGATTTATGTGCAAATTATTCATATCGAGGATGCTCTCGGCAATCCGACCGATAGTTCGACTATTTATACATTTTTTATCGATTGGTCGGGGCCATCGATTTTGGCAGAATATCCATCGGGAATTATACTCGACCCGCATCCTACAATCTGGTTCTATTTCGATGACTTAAGTCGAATAGATACTACGACATCCGTTGTAACTGTAAATATCATCGGTGGGACATCGACCACATACAGAATTACAGACCCTGCAATGTTTTGGAATACTGGAAGTGATACATTATTCCTCGATGGTCTCGAATTTTCAGGTGGTGATTCTGTGCAGGTTTGTCTCGATTCCATCGCAGATATGCCGGATACCTGCGGACCGAATTGGACAACCGATACATGTTTCATATTTAAATTACCTCAGGGTGGACCGATAGCCGAGTTTATTATTCCATGGGATTCTACAACTACATTTTGCGCCGACCAAAATATTATAATCGAATTATGCGACAGCCAGGGTGTGCTTTTCGATAGTTTGATAATTTATATTCAGCACGGCGATGGCACTATCGATTCGTTCGATGCCGGTCATATCTCGAATATGGCTTTAATTACACACATTATCGATAGTTTAGATAGCATACATTGCGACACCATAATCGTTCCGCCACTGACATCGTTCACAAATGGTGAAACTGTCCAAGTTACACTCGCTCAAGTATTGGATACTTTGTTCAATCCAGGATTTCCTGCGCAATTGACATTCATAGTGGATTTGTCCGCACCTGTCGGCGACAACTTTATTCCCACCGATGGCGAGGTCGTTTTCGATTGGAGTCAGCATATTTCCGCACAGGTTTGGGATTCGGTTAGTTGGTTAGATACGAATGCAATTAGTGTATTGATAACAGATAATGGGAATCCATTGTTCACTTTTGAATGGGATTCTACTCAATTGTGGTATGACAATTCGGATTCTACTATTCATATTCAAATCGATAGTTTGTGGCACGAATTTCACGAATATTGCATTTATCTGAATGTTCAGGACAGCACTGATACGGTGCTATGTCCTGCGAACAATAATATCATCGGTTGGTGTTTCACAGTCGGCGATGACGATTCGACAGGTCCCGAAATATTAGTTTCCGATACTTGCAATTGGCCTGCGATGTCATCCGATTTCTTTGTTACCTGCTCGCTGTGGGATACATCTGGAATATACGACGATGCCACCGATACAAATGGACAAGGGATTTTCCTCGTATACGATACTGCTGGTTGTCCCGATTTATCTACGGGGAATTATGTGGGAATCGTGCAACTCGATTATACCGCGGGCGATGACTTCGGTGGAACCGCACAAACTATGCCGGGAGCATTCCCGCTATTCGATGTTGGAACCTGGGTGTATTATATAGTCTATGCTTACGACAACGATTTCGATTTCGATACCACATTCGACAGAACGCAGGCATATTCTGTTTGCGAAAGTTGCTATTTCCACGATATCGACGCTCCGAGTATCTGGGCTGATAACCCTCGGGATGGCTGGTTCTATTCCTGCACCTGCGATAATCAAGAACTTATAATCGGTTTCCACGATTATGATGGTTTCGATATCTTTGGTGGAATTCTTGGGATACCAGGAACTCTCGAGGTGAATGGTATCGAATATCCATTCGATACACTTAGCAGTCCCGAAATATCTTTCACAGGAGCGATTTCTATGCCGGGCACTACATATCTTCATTTCACTCCTGATAACTGCTGGCAAAATGGCGATACTGTGAATGTCAGAGTATGGCATTGGGCGGATATTTTCGGAAATATATGGGAAAATGCTCTATCGGAAGATTCGATTTATACATACTCGTTCACAATCGATTGGATGCCGCCGATTGTTTATTATGAGCATTGTTACGATGACACTAATCTATATATCGACCAATTCGATACTGTGAATATCGATATAACCGATGAACTCGCGGGTGTTAATCCTGATAGTATTGGAATCGAGATAGTCGGCAAACATCTTCAAAATGGCATATATAATCCGACATCCTACGATTATATCAATTCATATACAATCGGCGATAACGGTGTTTCCTACGATGAACCATCTGGCAAACTGACTTTGATAATTCCTATGCTTCCATATATCGCTATCGAGAATGAGGATTCTGTCTGGATAGTTATTTCCAACGCCTGTGATAATTCTCGAGGATGCGGTGCGAATTGTATTGCAGATTCGCTATTTTGCCCGAAATATATTGTCGCAGAATTTGTATGCCGTTCACATCCGAATCCGTTCACACCTAACAATGATGGCTCGAATGATAATGTTTATATCGAATTCCCGAAGATGGTATTCCGAAATGCTACCGTTTTCATTTATGATATGCAGGGTGTCGAACTTCAGAAAATAAATGTCGGCGATGCTCATTCATATAGCTGGGATGGCAAAGATAGCGACGACAACGATTGCAGACCTGGAGTTTATCTATATGTTATCAAGGATGGCGACGAGGTGATTTGCACTGGAACACTCGTGCTGGCTCGATAGGTTGGTGCATATTATCGTTATGAATATTGGAAATGACAGGATGGGATTTGCATCGTGGGGAATCAAAAGTGTGGGATTCGCATCGTGGTCGGGAGATAAATTAAGGGCATTCGGGGCTGACCCAATGCTGATATATCGATAAGAAAGGCACTAAAAAATTAAAATATTTTGAAATGCAGATTAAAATAAAATATGTTCTTTTAATTTTTGTGTTTGTGATAATCGCTATTACTGGATGTGAAAAGGATAATTCGAGTTCGGGTGATGGCAATATTTTTTCTGATGCTGAAATTATCGGTTATGATATCGGCGATGATTGTCGGCAGCATTCATCGACTACTGCGACTGCCGATGGTTTGGTGATTCACATTCACAATATTGCATTGTTCGGTATGTCGAAAGATTCGGTAATTGTGCGACTCGAAGTTTTGGGTGATACATTGAAATTAACCGAAATGTGCTATCAAAGTCATTTCGATGATAGCATTTGCTATTTCGATGTATCGACAGATATTCAGGTTTATGTAACTGGAACATATTGGATTCAGATTTTTCGTGGAGTCAATGATGGTGCAATTGCAATAGATTGGTATGGAACGGTTGCAGTATCGGGTAATTGAAAGGAAAATCGATTTGGAGATTTATGAGTTCGAATAATTTTAAAATAATCGTTCTAATTTTAATATCGAGCTGCGGTATTGTTATGGCTCAGGATAGTGCGAGCAGAAAAATCGATATATATAGAACCTCTGCTGCAAAATCTATGATTGTCCGCACGCAGAACGACAGTGTCGGAGCAATAACCGAGAGTTCGGGGATATTTTCTATCGGCACTGCTGGCGGGAAATCTCTGCTTTTCGGTTATCCGTTCAGTGCACAAACATCGCATACACATTTCTATGTCGATGGCGCTATTTGGGGCAATTATGACGATACTATCGCAGGGCATCCACTTCCCGCACCTATCACTGTCACGCCACATCGAGTCGGCGATTCTATTATCACATCCTGGTCTGTTGGTGGAGTCGAATTCACTCAAATTCTCGTTCCAATTTATGTCGGAGCAGACCCACAGGTTAAAATCGAATATCGAATCGAAAATACCGATGCAATCGCTCATAGTGTCGGCTTGCTTCTATTTTTAGATACGATGATTGGCACAAACGATTGTGCTCCGATTGCAACACCGCTGGGATATTTCGAATCCGAACAGGAATTTGTCGACGATGTGCCATCGTTCTGGCAGGCATTCGAGCAAAATCCATTTCAGCCGCCGAATAAACTTGTCGGTCAAGGAATTATAATCGGTGCGGAAGCCACTCCTCCCGATGTTTTAATCTATGGCAATTTCTGGAACTATCATTCTATCGAATGGGATTACACATTTGTCGGCGGATTGTTCAGCGATAGCGCAGTTCTGCTGCGATGGAATCCCATAGTGCTTTCACCGGGGAATTATCGAACGATTGTAACATATTATGGTATCGGTGTTGCAGATAGAACTCTCGGCGAAATATCTATGTCTCTGACTTATCCCGAACAAATTCGTCCTGCCGACTGCGATGGTTTTTCTCCCGACAGTTTCGTTATCACACTGTTCGTCTCTCCCGAGGATACAATCGGTGGAGCGATAGCATCGTTGAGAACACCGTCATTCTTGAATATTGTCGGTGACAGTAATCGGCCGATTACTCCGAGTATCGTTTTTCCCGATATGATAGGCACTGCATCGTGGAATATCGCTGTCGCACCGGATGCCTCGACACAAATTGGCACTTTAAGTATCGAACTGACGACACCCGGATATTCCTCGACATCGATTGAACGAGAAATAACGATAACCGCACCAGATGGTTCACCGCCGAATATTTCGCTGATTTCACCGCTCCCATCGCCTGTTATCTACGATACGCTTACAATAAATTTATCTATCGATGATGAAAGCGGAATAGACATAACATCGGCAGTGGTAATGCTCGATGGTTCACCTATTTCATACAATTGGGATGGCTCTATTATGTCGATTCATCTGCTTAGTCTCGAGAATAGTTCACATCATATTGAAATATCTAATGTAAATGATATTTATGGCTGCGAATCCGAACCGTTTGCGATAGATTTCATGGTCGAGATGCCTTCTGCACCTGAAATAACAATCTTAAATCCTTCTCCCGATGCGATTTCGAGCTGCGATGAAGATACGATTAAAATGCTTGTGAGTTGCCCTGCTGGACTTTCGATAGATATGTCATCGTTGCAAATCGATGGCACAGCAATTCCATTTGCGGTTCGTGGAGATACGGTATTTTCCTTCGCATCTGGGCTTTCCGATGGCTCGCATAATATACATTTCGATGCTGTTGATGAATTGAACAGGTCGAATGAAATCGACTGGAATTACACTATCGATAGAACACCACCGCAATTATCTGCTGGTGCAGAGATTTTAACTTTAACTTCACCATACGATGTGCTGACATATACATTGGACGATGCAGTTTCTGGCGTGGACAGTGCATCGATTGGAGTTCGCATCGCATTCGACGGGGACACTACGGTCGTCTATTCGAGTTCATCGGGAGTGATATTCGATGGACATAATCTTGCTATCACATTGGGAGATATTGGATTGGATTTTCATGGGTGTTCAAATTTGTCGATGTGGATTTTTGCAAACGATAATGCACAACTTTGCGGTGCGAATTATCTCGATACACTAGCTTTTTCGATGGCGATTCCATGCACTCCACCCGATATTATCCTTATTAATCCCGAGGGAGTTTCCGCCTGTGATACGATAAATATCATTATGTTAATTCGTGATGATGAGGGTGTCGATGCCGATTCGGCTTGGGTAGAATACGATGGCACAAGATATAGTCTCGATTCGCACAATTTAAGTCTTTATGGCGATACGCTTATTTTTAAGTTTTCATCGCTCGATATCCCAAGCGGTGATATTTCGATACAAATCGGTGGAATTGCGGATAGCTGGGGGAACGAAATCTCTATTGGAACGAGTGTTTATATTACTGTGGACCATAATCCGCCGAGAATTTTATCGCTATTGCCATCGGGAGTATTGACAGGTTCGGAATCCATTGTATTCGGTTGTATCGATGATGTCAGCGGAATTTCACCCGATAGAAGTTTTATAGTTTGCGATGGCGATACGATGATATATCCCGATGAAATGGGTTACGATGGCTTGCATTTTTTTGTCCCATCGGCGTTTTGGCTATCCGCTCTCGATGGCGATACGCTGACCGTGTGTGCTCACATTGTAGATAATGTGTCGGAATGCACACCCAATGCTATCGATAGTTGTGTTCGATTTTTTGTCGAGCAAAGCGGACCTGCATCGGCAGTGATTTCACCGCCGGGTGATTCGTTTATCGGCTGCGCAGAACAGGAAATCAAAATCTTATGGTTCGACCCCGATGGTTTCGATAGAACTCATTCGATAATAAATATAAACGGTTCACTTCATTCCGCCAGCGATGCTATATTCCATTGGCTCGACGATACGGTGAGTTTCAGCGTGAACACTTCCGATATTTCACATATAGAAATTATTCTATCGGGATACGACATTTTAGGGTTCGGTTCATCCGATACATTCGACTTTTCTGTCGATAGAACACCCCCAGTTGTTAGATTCATTTCGCCATCTCCCGATACCGAACTTTACGATATTTCAGACGATTGGAAAATTGTTGTGATGGATACACTTTCGGGTATCGATTGGATGAGTATATCATTTCTTGTTAATGGCGACCTTTACACGATTGCCGACGATGCTCTCGATTATGTCGGCGATACACTAATTTTCAATCCTACGCTGGCGGGAATCGCTGATAGCGAAAGTATTTTTTGTGCGATTCACCTGAATGATAATGCTTATATTTGCTCGAATATTTTGGATACATCGTGGAACTATTTCGTTTTTCATCCCGATTTCTGGTGGGAACTTGCCGCACCGAATGGTGTTTCCGCCTGCGATACTGTGAATGCCAAATTAATTTTCCATTCAAATTTTGCAATCGATTTTTCATCTATTCACTGTGCAATCGCCGAGAATGCTCTTCTGAGCAACGATTTATCGGACACTATTTTCATTCCGATTTCAGCAAATTTCCTAACATCCGGCGTGAACACATTAACAGTATGGAATATTGTCGATAACACACATAGAATCGCACTCGATGAAACTGTTTTCATCCCGATTTTATACGATGCACTTCCACCGACTATTTTGCCGATATATCCCGCACCCGATGAACAGGTCGGTTCTGGAAGTTCGATTATCGCTATCATCGATGACGATTACACCGGCGTGAATAGAAGCGATGTTATGGTTCAATTCAATGGGAATTCATACATTCCAGATACATTATTAAATTGGCAGGGAGACACATTAATAATGGCTTTGCCTGCAAATATACTCGGCGATATCGAGGTTTGCATAACCGCTTCGGATATACCGGACATCTGCGAACCCAGAAGTTCGCGGGTATGTTGGAATTTCACTGTTCCCGGTGCTGAACCTACAGCGACTATTATCGAACCGCCTCGAGGGCAATTCACTCATAATCCATTACAGGACATTGTGATAAAGGTAATCGGCGAAAATGAAATCGATTGGTCGGCAGCAAACTTGTCGATAAACGATATCGATTATCATATAAACAGTTCGAGTTTAACGAATTCTGGCGATACGATTCGTTTTCATCCATCGCAGGAATGGCAAGATGGCGACACTGTGCGTTTGGAATTGACCGCCTATGATGAAATCGGTCTCTCGACACAGTTATCATCTTATTTTATATGCGATTTCAGCCCACCGATTTGTGGAAATGCTAATCCGAACGGTATTGTTCAGAATATTCCGCAGAACATCGTGGTCGAACTTACCGATGATGGTATCGGTGTCGACCCGCATTCGATTGTGTTTCAGGTGGACAATTTATTTATCGAATACGACAATTACGCTTCGACTTACGATGGTTCACGGGCTATACTCGACCTCGATGCCGCTGGAATTCATATTTCTTCTTCGGATACGGTCGATGTATGTGTGCTTTGTGCCGATAAGAATACAAATCTTGGATTGCCGAATATTATGGATGAATACTGTTTCTGGTTTCTGCCGATGAAAAGTGGATGTTCGGTATCGCCTAAAACATTCACTCCAAACGGTGATAGTTTCAACGATTTTGTAACATTCAAAGTATTTTCGGACAGGTCGATTGTAGTTAAAATATTTACTATCGATGGTGCATTAGTCAGAAGACTCGAGGGCGATTATATCGTAAAATGGGATGGAATTGATTTGCATTCGAAATTTGCACCGGCGGGACCTTATATTTATACGGTCGAATCGGGCGGAAAAAATATTTGCAAGGGAACGATTGTGATAGCAAGATAGATGGGAAATATCTCGATTTTTCGGTGGTGATTTTATCGTATTGGAATGCCTTTAAGATAGTTTATTTTATCACCTCGAAATAACTTTGAAAATTGAAAGAATTTTGAAATATTGACATATAAAAATTCTCGATGAGAGGAGAAATATGCGAAAGTCTATAATTTTAATATTATTTTTTGGCGTTTATGTATTCGCCCAGACGGGTGTGCAGCTCGAAAGTGTGCGAAGTGCCGGTATGGGCAATGCCGAGGTTGCACTCGCCGACGAGGCTTATGGTGCGGCAACAAATCCTGCTGGATTATTTTTATCTAAAAGAATGCAACTTTCCGCTGCATATACAAAATTCTTTGCAGGATTAGATGTCGGTTCGATTTCCGAAGGCACTTTTTTCTTTTCACCTATTCCAGGAAAACATTATGTATATTCATTGGCAGGTTCATATTTCTATCAGGATATTTTCTCGCAGATGAAATTATCGTTTTCTTTCGGCAGGAAAATGATGAAATTTGAAAATGTGAATGGATTTTTAGGACTCGCACTAACAGCCGACCTTTACAGAGTCGGTTATAATCTCGATAATGCCACTTACGATACTCTTCACGGCGACGACCCCAACGACCCACTTTGGAACAATGGAACGAGCAAAATGGCATTCAGCGGTGGAATCGATGTTTTCGCTAAGATAAATAATGCAACTGTGGGACTTAAATTATCCGACTTGAACGAACCGAATATCGCAATCGGCGATGACCCTGCTGGAGCATTACCGAGACGAATGCGAACAGGTTTTTCATATATTTATCGCGATTTTATTGTCGGTGCGATGGATTTGGATATGCCGATTCGCTCGGCGACTCTTCAAGACCCGATGAAACTTTGTTTTGGTCTCGAGGGACAATTGCTCGAGAGAAAACTTCATATTCGCGGCGGATACGATATGAATATCGGCGAAGGCGGTAAGGGTGCTTTGCATCTCGGTTTCGGATTCCGAAGTTTAGCTAAACACAATTTCGGTTTCGATTATGCTTTAATACTTCCACAGGGAGAGATTTCAGGACATCCACATCATAAGTTTTCGCTCGTATATGGTTTCCCAATTCCACCACCTAAAGAAATCGACCTCGCTGTATTCGCTGAAAGTCTTTCGACAGAACCTAAAATCCTGCAACCAGATTCACTCGGGATTATTCATTCGGTTATCGCAAATCTTGGCAAGGATGATGCTAAAAAATTCTATACTCGAACTTACTATTTCGATGAAGACAGCAACTATGGACTAATCGAGAAGCGAAAAATTTCTGAATTATCCGGTGAAAAGACATTAAATTTAGACTTCGATTGGGCACCACCTAAAAAAGGTTATTATGATGTCTATGTTTCGGTCGATGATGTTTCAGATAAAGGGAAAGTGCGTGAGGGAACACTTCCAGATGTGAATTCAAAAAATAATATCGCAAGTTTCAGAGTTCCAGCATTTAATTCACCGACACTCGAAAAGAATCCACAATTGCTTAAAAGTGTCTTAAAGCTTTCTGAAATCAATTATATCCGAGAAGAAGTGCCGATGGCTCCATTTGTATTTTTTGATGAAACCGACACTATTGTTCCCGATAGATTTTTGCAATCGATGCAAACTGTTGCTAAAAGATTGGGGAGAAATCCTAATGTTGCTCTTATATTGAAAGGATATGTCGATAAAGTTACCGAACAGGATAAAATTCCCAACCTTATCGACCTTGCAAATGCACGAGCACAATCCTTAAAAAGATATTTAATGAACCTTGGTGTTTCAGAAAGGCAAATAATAGTTGTCGATGCTTCAAAATATGATTATACACAACCCCGTGCCGGCAAGCGAAATCGTAGAAAAACAAGCGCTTATGAAAATATGATTGCTCAGGAAAACCGCCGTGTCGAAATTGGAACAGAAGTTATCGATTTTCCAGATTCGATTTTGATATGTTGCGTCAATTATCGAATCGGCGAGACAGATATTCCACCCGAGGGAAAAATCGAAATAGAGAACTCGATGAAATTGACAAAGAATTTACTCGAACAAAATCCCGATGTAATAATTCTTTTTCATGGGATGAGTTCACACGAGGATAGTGCGAGATGGGATAGGTCTATGGATAGAGCATTGAAAGTGCGAAATTATGCTGGTCAATTGGTTTCCAAACGAACTGCGAATAGAATGATGGTTTATGCATCGGCACCTGATAGTGTAGATATGGTTGCGATACATATCAGCGGTGATGCGGTGATATATCGTCCAAGGGGTTCAGCCAGAGCTGCTCAGGGTTTTCAGGTAGCCGCTCGTGAGCGAAATGAAATCAGTCTCACCGGACTTCGAGTGGATGCAGGAGTGGATTCATATTATATCGCTATTGTCGATAATGATATGACCGAATTTAAACTTCTTGCATCGGGCAGAGGCTATCCACCCGATAAAATCCCATGGGATTGGCATGGAAACGATGGCGAACCGCCCGAACCTAATAAAAACTACTATGCTTATCTATATATTAAAGACAATGTTGGACAGATTCTCGAATCAGAATCCGACCCTGTAAAAATTAAAATTACGCGGAAAGAAAAGCGTCAGGAACTCATACTCGTCAATTTCACTTTCGGCGGAACATTCCCGCAATCTCCCTATCTCGAAGGCAGAATGGAGCGAATTGCATCGGATTTTATCGAAAAAGCTGTTCAACGGAAAACTATTTTCAAAGTTATCGTCGGGGGACACACCGATATTATCGGAAGTCCCGAGGCCAATCAACGATTGAGTCTTCAGCGAGCTAAACGAGAGGACCGTAATATGAAAAATATCCTAAAATTCTTGCTAAAACTGAGGAACGAAACTGAATTGAATGCATGGCTTGGCGAACACAATGTTTCTATCAATGCGAAAGGATATGGATATTCTAAACCATATAAGGTTCGAATTTGGGATAGAGGATATTTCCGCGATGTTCTTATAGGGGATGACGATTATCCCGAGGGAAGATTTATCAATAGACGAGTTGCATTAGAATATGAAATTATTAAACATTTTCATTAAAAGAAAATTAACTCCATTCCAGTTAGCAACTTTTCCCCCTATTTATTCAGACCTGTTGTGTTGCGTGGAATTTTGATATTTGAATTTTAGAAATGAAAATATATCTTAAAATATTTATAATCGCTACACTTATCACTGCGGCATTTGGCAGTGAGAGCAATATTCTCGATTACCCGTATGAGCCAATTAGTTATGGGAATTTTAAATATTTCATCTCGGCATCGTTTTCAAAACCGTTTCTTTCGGTAGGTGACCAATTGCACACTGCAAATATTCGGGTTTTTATCGGAGATAAAAAATTCGGTTCATTCGGTTTGTCCATCGACCATACTGGCAATCAATATCTGACTACTCAATTCGGTAAATTTTATTATATCGCTCCGCGTATCAGATTTGGTAAATTATGGAGCAGAATTTGGCTCGCACCCGGTATCGCTCGAATCGGTTATTCGACAGCTAATTTCTATAATTTCGATTTCAGCGATGAGGTTTTTGCGCAGGGAAATTCAAAATTCTCTCCGTTCACCGATGCAGGAATTTTTGCACATTATAAAAATTTCACATTAAATTTATGGGGTGAAAATCTTTATTCTCCAAATCTTTCACTGCTAAATTCCGCCGATGGTGATGAACCGATTTCGGCAAATTGTATCTTTAAATGCAAAATCGGGCAATTTAGTCCGTGGATTGGCGGTCTATTCGATGGCAAAACCGACAAGTTATATCCCTCTATCGGTTTAGGTTGGAGACATAACGGCTGGGGTATATCGGCAGGATATGAGAAAAATGCTATTAGAGCAAATCTTTCTGCACCGATTGTTCTCGAACGAATATGGACAAGATACGAAGCTGGTTATCATACGGCATCGCAGGATGTTGCATCGCCTGAAATGACATCGCATTCTATAGGAATCGATATTCTTTTCCCACATATAAAGCCCCCACCTACTCCTAAAACGAACCTTGTCGTGGAACCCGGTGAACTTCCAGACCTTTGGACTGTCGACACAGCTTATTTCAGTGCCGCTGTTGTTAATCGCTCAGAAACCGAATCGGATAGCGCTTGGATTTCCCTATTTGTAGTAGCTCAAGATGAAACAATATCAATCGGGACAAAACCTGTGCCAAAACTTAAACAGGGAAAGGAATATCTCGCACAATTTATCTGGCTGCCTCCTCATCCCGGTTCATATAAACTTATTTTCACTGCTGATGACGATGGTTCACATTTCCCTGGAATTTTTGGGGAACTCGATGAATCACAGGAAGATGATAACCGTATCGACCATAATTTACTTGTTTTTGGAAAACTTATTGTTTCCATTTCGCCGCTTCTTCAAGTTCTCTCTATCCCGACGGTTACTTTTGTTCGTCAGGATGAACCGATTGTCCCTGTGGTATTTTTCGATTCGAGTTCGACAATTGTCCATGAAAGGTTCGATACGATGCTTTCGATAATCGCTCAGCGACTTCAATCGAACCCCGATGTCGTTATCGAGCTTAAAGGTTATATCGACCCCGAAAGCGATAATAAAAAACTCGACTACGCGGTAACACGAATGGATTCTGTTGCGCAAAAGTTAATCCGATTGGGTGTGCCGCCATCGTCGATTGTCAAAATCGATACCGCTGAATATAATCCGACTGCTCCGAGAATTTCATTGACAAGTGAAAATATATCATTGCAGGAAAAACGAATGATTGCTGAGGAAAACCGTCGAGTAGAAATGTCGGCTCGTTTCCAAAACATTCCACTTATGGTGTATGAATTTCAACTTCCAGCAGGTTCGCAGGATATTCCGAAGAAAAATCGTGAAGTTCTCGACACTATTGCAGAAAAACTTGCAGGTGTCTTGTGTTCCGACCATAGTGCAGTAATTTTAGTCGAGGGCATTCCAGGTTATGATGACGACCCTGTCGATGTTCTGCTAAGTTTAGATATCGTTAGGAAATATTTACTACCGAGACTTCAGGTTTTCTGCCCACTCGAACGAATTCCGATATCGCTCGGCGAGGGCGATGCTAAAAAAGCCCTGGTTAGAATTTGGTTATCTGCTGAAAAGATAATATTCAAACCTATCGAGCAAGCTGAAGTTGCAAAGGAATTCAAAATTCCCGACGATGTTCGCCGCAATCTTATCATTATTTCGGTAAATAATCCCGAAAGTGTGAATCGATATAAAATATTTGCAATAAATGAAGATGTCGACGATACTGTGCGGATATTTGCTGCTGGTGATGGTCCTCCTCCATCGCAGGTCGTATGGAATTGGCGCGATGACAATGGAAATTTAATCGACCCGAGAGGAACTTATCGTATCATTCTCGATTTGACCGATGAACTCGGACAGAAATATCATATCATTTCGGATCCGATATGGGTTATTGTCGAGGAATGGGAACACAGAATCGAATCGTCGATTGTTGTGCAATTTTCGTTCGATGAAGCTGTTACCGAATCGAAATATCTTGAAAGCAGACTCGAGGAATTCGCTCGTTTGATTATCGATAAATCTCAAATCCCTGATAATAGCATTATAGTTCGCTTAACAGGGAATACCGATATAATCGGCACTCCGATACGAAATCAGAGACTATCGGAAATTCGTGGCAAAAAGGAACTCAAATACCTGCGAAATATGATGCGATTTATTCTCGGACTCGATTCCGACCTCGAATTGGACCAATGGCTTAAAAGGAATAATACTCAACTTAAAAGCACTGGCAAAAGAGATACACAGCCATACACAATCGAAAGATATAGAAATGGCGATTTTGAAAAAGTAATAATCGGTGATAATTCCAAACCCGAGGGCAGAAGTATAAATCGAAGAGTCGTTATCGAAATAGATGAGATGATAAAAAAATAATCGATTATTTCCAGAATTGTGGCGACCCATATGGATTTGTCTATTGCGGGCACAAAGCGACAATCGCCGACTACGGATTGTGACTCGGAGCGCTCAAGAACGAAATCGTTATCGAACATATAGCATCCCCCCGGTCAGGAGAAATCGGCGCACAGGTCATTTTCGCATTCGAGTGGCGCGGAAAACCGATGCCGGAACCGATTAAATGAAGAATGGAGAAAGCTCCCTCATCCTAAATCCTTCTCCCAATGAATGGGAGAAGGACTTTGAAGGTGCTCACCATCTATCCTTTTCACTGACGAAGGAGAAGGTGGTGCGTAGCGCCGGATGAGGGAGCACAGAGAAAACTGATTCGGTAGTTAATGAAAATAAATGAAAACAAAAAAAGGAGGACAAAATGTCAATCCAGCACGCAAGGAAAGCAACACACAAAAAACACCTGAAAGGTGGCCAATGAATAATGAAAAAACTATAATAATTCTAATCAGACACGGCGAAACTACGGCAAATCGTGATGGAATATTTCGTGGGAGAAAAGATTTTCCCTTAAATGAAAACGGGATTTTGCAGGCGCAACAACTTGCCGAACACATCGCAAAAAAATTCTCGCTCGACGCTATTTATTCGGGTCCATTAAGTCGAACAACTGAAACCGCTGCACCTGTCGCAGAAAAATTTAATATTCCTTTGCAAATAGAACCGCGCTTGAACAATATATCGCTCGGCAGTTGGGAAGGCGTTCCATACAGCGAAATCGAGCGAAAATACCCAGAACAGTATCATCTTTGGCTTACCGAACCAGAAAAATTACGAATTCCCGATGGTGAAACACTCGCAGATGTTCGAATTCGCTCGGTCGAGTCTGTCGATGAATCGGTTCGCAAACACACAGAGCAGACGATTGCACTTGTCTCGCATCGTGCTGTGATAAAACCGCTTATCGCAGGATTGATAGGTCTTCCCGCTCCATATTTTTGGAAAATTCATATCGACAATGCCGCATATTGCATCATCTATCACAATTTAGAACGAGGATTTGAAATTTATCAGTCGAATATAAATTCATATCTCGGGCAATTTGTCGTAGAGGAAGGTGGTTAGTCTAAAATCTCGAAATCCTTATAGTCGAATCCCGGGATAACAATAGTCGAGACGAGAGCGAATTTATGCTCGCCATCTATAATTTTTGCACTTTGAATTGTCCCAGCAGGAATAATCGATTGCAATTTCTCGCCATTTTCAATATTATCGCCGAGAATAACTTTTTCATTTTTGCCATCGGGATATATCAAATCGATTTTTATAGAATCACCTTTATGGAAAAACCAGATTTCATCCGATTTCAGTTTATGCGGTGTAGAACTTGCCCCATCGGTCAATAAATAATAAATAACCGTGAATAACGAGCGTTTGCCATCGTATTCAGTGCGAATAATTTTCGGGTCGATTTCGATTTGCGAACGGAAAGTTTCGCGAAAAAAACCGCCTTCGGATTCGAGTGGTTCGAGTTCCAATATTTTTTTAATCTCATCAGATTTCATAAATTTTTCGATAATTAAAAAAAGGAGCGTCCCCTATGACGCTCCCGAATCTCATTTTCAATACTCGAAGCTATCATCCAAACAAGAATATCCGTTTTCAAGTCGATAACCTATGGCATTCTATATTTTGCTATGACCATAACCTCGACTCGCATCTGAGCAATAATCGATGTGCTGGATGGTGCAAGGAATTTCAGCCAGATATAATCCATTTGGTCTTCATAAGGATATGGCGGTGGAAGCAAGTTAAATCCCTTAGCACCGAATCTGTTTTCATTAGCCCATTCGACAGTCATTTTCACATAATCGCGCACAGGTGAAAATGTTATAGGTGGAGTATTATTGTCGGTGAATTCGCATAGAAGCATAAAGTTATCGGGTCCCTGATAGAAAGCAGCAAACCAGCCCGATGGAACAGTTCGATATACTTCGATTCCGATATCGATTGGAACATTACCTGCATTCACAACCTTAAACGAATCACCGGCAGCCATCGCTCGAGTCTCGCCCGGGTCGAGTGTATCTAATTGCCAATTATATTGAAGCGAACCGGGTTCTTGTGGGTCGAAATATATCGCCAAAACCGCAACATCCCCATTGTAATAAGCAGTATCCTCCACTGCACCGGTTATAGGTCCTATAGTGTGGGTCAAATCGCCGCCATCGCTCCAACGGTCGAATGCATAGACAGAATCGTTCGCTACTCCCGCCAAATCGAGAATGTCGAATTCGGAAACACCGATAACAACATTTTCATCGCCTAACGACCAGAAATTATATTGAGATTCACCATATACAGTGTCGGTATCTGTCGGAGTGAAAAACAGGAAATACCCGAGTGTCTCTGGTGGCACTTTATACAAACTTATTCGCCATTTCGAAATATAATGGGCAATAAATGAACCAGGACCGACCATAGTATCGGTGGCGATATATGTTTCTTCGATAGTATCATTGACCATCGTGGATTCTGTATTCCCATAATTATATACCCAATGTTTGAAGAAATATCTCGCGGAATCACTCGATGCAAAGAACGAATCGGCATCGCTCGCCTCGAATGTATGAGTAAATCCGGGCAACCACCAGAACTGAAGAACTCTGCTACATCCAGTTGTCGCACTATCGGCACACACAATAACACTATGAGTATCGCAAATCACCGAATCTGGCGATAACGGGTCGCCGAATGTATCGCAGTTCACAGAAGTGGTTTCCACATAGGTCCCATAGACATAGGTGCTGTCCCAATATCTCACACTATCGACATCGACCCAGCCAGTAGTGTGAGCTGGATTTTTAGCGATAATAGCGAGAATTTGTTCGGTGTAATATGCCGTGAACGATGTATCGTTATGTATCGGACCGACTCTATGAAGTGTATCGCCGCCATCGGACCAGTTATCGAAAATGTATCTTCGTCCATAAGCGGTAGTATCTATCGATGGCACGCCGATATCGTGATAACTGCCATCGCCCCACCAATCGACAACTATATCGGTGCTGTCGTGATAATAAGTATCGATTAAAATCCATCCGTCATTATTTCTGTCGGGATTCTTGCGAACAACAACTTGATATGCTAATGAATAATGTGCTGTAAGCGTATAGTTATTATCGACAATCAACGAAGTCGCATTGATAAGCGTATCGCCGACAACATCTGGGTCGTGAGGCGTATATGTCCAGAGATAGAAACCATACATTCCATCGGGACCGCAATCGACAGGTGTTTCGGTCTCGATCCATATAGTATCACCAGCAGAATACCAGCCCGCACCTACTTGAACGGGTTCATAGCCAGATGGTAATCCATCGTAATCGAGTGTGATATAATACTGGTCATCCCAAAGCCATGTTATCTCGGTATTTCTGTCGATTATAAATGCCAATTCAGTGTTTCCAGAAGAATCGGTAGAATCCACCGAACCAGTCGATACAAATCCACGGCAATTATGCCTTTCAGTCGAATCTGGACTATATGCAACCGAATCGACCATAGCATCGACAAATTGACCTATCAACCAATATGTCGTTCCATAAGGCATCGGGCTATCGTGGTCGGAATTGACAATAAGTTGAACCACAGTGTCCGCCGGTGCCCAAATCCAAGTAATCGATGTCGGTTGAGTTATATCGAACTCGAAATCCGTCTGGTGGCTTGTGCCAGCCAAATCGCCCGTGCCGAAATATCCGATACAATACATAGAATCCTCGGGAGGTCCCACATAAACAGGATTCGTGGTTACAATACCGGAAACCAACGCACTGTCATTATACCAATGGTCGCCATAGGATGGATTTGGAGCATCATAGCCGCAACTGCCACCGACCGCTATAGTAGAACAATTCACAGTAAATCGATACTGAATTTCCCAAAGCCAAGTTATCGTCGAGTTCTCGTCTATCGTGAAATTAACCGAATTACTTCCGCCCGACGATGGCACCGAACCCGTTCCGACAAATCCTGTGCAGCTCGCTCGAATTCCCTCACCGATTTCAACATTCGCATCGACATCGGCGTGAACACTCGTCGAAGGTATCCAGTATGTCGTCCCATAAGGATGCGGTGAGCCATAATCGGAATACACATCGAGATGAACCACAGTATCAGCCCATCGCCATTGAATAGACGAGTTCTCCGTAATCGAGAAATTGAAATCTGTCTGAGGTGAAACCGAATCCAAATCACCTGTTCCATAATATCCGATACACCAATGCGTATCCAAGAATGCATCTATAAACACAGGTTCTTCGACATAGCCGGAAACATAACTTCCAGCAGGATAAATATAATCGCCCACAGGTGGATGTGGAGTATCGTATCCAGTTGGATTGCTCACAGTGAAATGATAAACAGTGGACCAATCCCATGTCAATGTGCAAGCGGTCCATATTGTGAATACAGCATGAGTAGAATCGCCGAATGTCGGCAGTGAATCGCCTGTGCCATGCCAGCCAATACAACTTATAACATCTGGACCGACAATTACCGAATCATCGACAACCGCATCGACAGTATCGCCGAGCAACCAGTAAGATACACCATATGGAAACGGACTGTCATAATCCGAATAAATAGTTAAACTTGTAACAGTATCACTCGGATACCATTGCCAGGAAAGTGTTCCAGGCTCGGTAATGTGAATCCAAATTTCCACCATAGGCCATTCGAGTGGCACACAGCCCGTTCCGTGAATACCTACACAATAAACAGTATCACCCAATGAATCCAAATCGGTCGGCCTCGTATTGCAATATTGTGAATCGCCGACATCGAACCAGTAATCGCCGACTGTCGGAGATGGCATTCCATAAACTACAGTTGGATATGTATTTGTCGTAAGATGCAATCTATATTGCTGTCCCCAATTCCATGTAATCGTCGATGTATCATCTATTGTAAATGTAACAGCTGTCCCTGTTCCAGATGCAGGGACAACATCGCCTGTTCCAGTCCAGCCGGTGCAAACCCATCTCTCGCCGTAATCGGTATCGATATCTGCGGGACTTGTAACGAATGCAGTAATTTCCGTTCCAGGTATCCACCAACTTGTATCCGGTGCAGGTATCGGTGAATCGTGGTCTGAAATCACAATTAGTGGAGCAAGAAAATCGCACCATTTCCAGGTTATAGTAACAGGACAGTTCACAGTGAATGAGAGCGGTCCATTACTCGTCGTGTCCATCATTCCGAGGTCGAGACAGGTATCGCCGGGAAAATCGGGATGCCAACCGGTGCAATACACAGTTGTGCCTGTATCGGTGGTATCTGTAATAGTCGTGAGCGAACAGGTCGATACTGCACCCTCGGGATACCAATGGTCACCCGTGTCGGGAACAGGTGAATCGTAATCGCTGTTTATCGTAACTCGATGTTCGGTGCGCCAATTCCAGGTAACTGTGCCGGATTCCGTAATCGTAACTCCACCGGGAATGTAATTCGTTGTTCCCGATGCTGGTATACAACCTGTTCCAGTCCAGCCAGTGCATATAAACCTCGTGCCATCGAGCGTTTCGGGTTCATCTATATAAGGTGCCTGAACATCGACTACCTCACCGATCGGAAGATAAGTAACTCCTGCAGGTGGAATACAACCCCATTGCCCATGTTCCGAGATTACTGTAAGACTTTCGATATCGGAAATGTCATACCATCGCCATGCGAGCCAAGATGGACCGCTGACTGTAAAGGTCGGATTATAATTGTAACCCGGTCCCCAGGTGCTGTAATATCCTACACAATACATAGAACCGTCGATAGAGTCCACATGAGTGGTTATGTCGGACATATAATCTACCCAAAGCGTGCCATAAGGCGGGTTCGGTGAATCGTATCCGCATCCGCCGCCGGTCGAAGTCGTGCATTTAATTGTGAATTGAACCTGCTGCTTGAAGTGCCAAATCCAAAGTGTATTTTCTGTCATAGCAAATGTTACGGAATCGCCAGTTCCCCAGCAAGAATCCAATGGACCGCAAGGAGCACCCTCGGCACTCCATTCATAACAAGTATCGCGCCATCCCGGACCGAGAAAACTATAAATCGTATTTGCAAGTTTCACTGTGGCATCGGCACCGGGAGTAACATAAGTGCTTCCAGCAATCGGCGATGCTCCCATCGATGGATGAGTGATTAGCCAGTCGGAATATCCGCCAACACCATCGAGGACTGCGTGAATCTCGAGAATATATTGGTCTCCCCAATGCCAATTTATAGACGATGGTTCATCGATGACAAATACGATTGAATCGGTATATCCAATCGGGTCGACCGAACCTGCACCATCGTATCCAGTGCAATACATTCCATCATAAGGTGAAATAACATAAGCGGCAATCGAATCGCCAAAAGTTACCCAATGTGCACCGACCGATGGATTCGGCGCGCCGAGTGTATCCGAGAATGTATCGTTATCGACCCAAAATCTATATTGAGTGAAATAGACCGCTGTCAAATTATATGGCTGGTCCATAAATACTTGCGTATTTGCACAGTTTGGACAACCGATAACCGCACCATCTGGTATAGACTGCCAGTGGTCGAATACATATCTTACCGAGTCGGTATCCGTGCCTTCATCACCGAGAATGGAATCTGTCGAGATGTCCGCCATAGTGCCAGCATCATACCAGCCCGAACCTGTCTGTGTCGGCGGTATCGGTGTTCCTGTATATGTCAGATTCAACTTATACTGAACATCCCAGTGAGCTTCCTCGATAATCGGATTAGCCATAATAACCGTATCGCAAGTGTCTGTGCCGGTATAACTTCCGGTGCCTGTTCCAGTCCAGCCAGTGAAAATATATCTAATTCCACCGACAGAATCGTAATTATCGACACCGAATTCTGCCTCGATTCCTTCATCATACCAACCATCGCCCCATGGGGAATCGTAATCCGATATTACATCGAGTTCGAACTGCCTGTTGAAAAATGCCACGAATTCTGTATCGGAAATCACGGTAACCATATGTGAAACTCCGCCACCATCATCCCAGTGGTCCCATACATATCGAGTCGCACCGAATTCCTGCGGAGTAACAGCGGTGATAGTATGGTCGGATGCAGGTGCCCAGCCGATAACAGCAGGTGATGAATATGTATCGCCATCGGCAATAACAAAACCATATCCGAAATCGTTGCGCAATGTAACCGCTACGACATTGCCATATCTGATACTCGCCATAAATGCCGATGTAACGCAGGGAAATTCGGTCGGGTCACGAGCAACCCATCCGAGTGTTGTGAAATCACACATTTTCAGACGACTGGCACAATCGACCCAAGGATAGTATGTTCCCCACAAATCCGTTTCGTAATACTCGACTCCGCCGTTCCAATAACTTTCCGCACAAGTTGTATTGCTGTCCGATGGACCGATTAACACAATGCTCGGTTTCCATTGATGATAGACAGGTGGTTGATATGGACCGATACCATCAACAACAGCGGATTCGTCGGATGTAATCAACCATCTTTGCTGAGTAGTTATCACTTTCGGGTTTTCGTATTCATAAATACTTCCACAGTCGGTCCACGATGTCAAATCTGTTGCACCACCGATATTTCCGCCATCGACATAGCGCTGAATCAATGCAAACGATGGAACAGTATGTGTGCAAGCGCATTCGCCCGACGATGGATTTTGCTTATCGGGTGTTTCAAAATTAGAATTCCACTGATGATAAAAAGTCGGTGCGATAGTAGTGCTCATCACATAACCGCTCGGTTCAGGACAATGCCATCGCTCGACCGATGGAGTGATGACGACAGTTGCAGTATAGCTATATATCCCGTGAACATTTGACCAATGAGTATAATCGGTCGCACCGAATTCGACTCCTGTGAAATACTGAAATGTAAAATTAATCCCTGGCGGAGGAGTATGAGTGCAAGCTGGCGGATTGCCCTTAGTAACCGTGAATGTCGTATAATATTGGTTATAATAAATCAATGTATCGTTATTACACGGTGAAGTTACTGTAATTGTCGTATCTGTGAGAGCTTCATTTAGAACCCATCTTTCAGTAGCGTTCGAACCGCTCGAAACACCATCGACGGTTATGTTAGTGAATGGGTCGTGATAGACAATCCAATCGCCCTCGCCGATTTGTCTGCTAATAGGCATTCCGAACGATGTGTATTGCAAAGTAACAGTTCCGCCCATAGGATTTGCGAGAGTATCGTGAATTCGGATATTCAAATTTGTTCGCCACCAGGTAACATGGTTATAATAAATATCGCCATCGGGGTCGTATCTGGTGTCATCCCAGTCGATATCGAGTCTTCTAAAACAATCGGATAAAAATAACGAAACACCGGGCCAATATTGGTCATCGCTCCAAGTATCTTGATTAACTCTGTGCTGGTCGTCTCTGAGTGTTACGCCACCATCTTCAGACCATACACAAAAAATATCATAGTTTCCCTCGCGGGCATCTGTCCATGCTATAAATGGGTTATCGGCATCATCGAGAGCGAGACGAGGTTCGTAAGAATCATGATATCCGATATCTATTGCAATCGGTGTGATAAACGATGAACCGCCATCGGTGGAATATGTATAATAGACATCGTAATCATCCCAAGAGAAATCATCGGTGATAGCAGAACAGGGATTGCCATCGTTACCTATTTTAAGACCACCTGGAACACAATAGCCATCTCCAACAAATACCTCATCGCCAACCGATGGGGAATAAAATGGGTTGGTAACTTCTTTCATTGCGGTAGTAGCGCTCATTAACGATAAAAACCCCGATTCAGCATAAGTGCCAAACATTTTTGCCGATACTCCCGTTCCCGATACATCTATAGCGGGATACCATCTATCGACAAACCAATCGTTGACAAGTTGTTTCTCCGAACTCCAGGTTCCTCCACCATTTGTCGATGTTTTATAATCGATAATATACCAGGTGTATTCCCACCAGAAAGGCGGAAGTCCACCTGTTATAATGATATATAAAATCCAGGTTGCAATCGAAAGTAAATATCCTTCACTTGCCTGAGAATCATAAGCTATAATAACATCGTTGGCATCATCGACAGCGATATCGGGGTAACTTTCATCGAAATTGAAATGCAAAATAATCAAATCGATATCTGAATTCGCAATAGCGAAATGAGTAGAATAAGACGCACCCGTATTATTCGAGCGGGAATAATAAATATCGCCCTCATAAGTCGTGTCCTGACCGAGATATGTGCCGGTGGTGTCATATATATCATAGATATGTCTTTCAACTTTCTGATATGTTATGTGAGTTCTGGTATATGCACCCATAGTGAAAGCAGCGATTTGCGGCATCATATTCCATCCCGAACCATCGACAGTAATAGCACTCTCCCAGGTGTATCCACCATCTGTGGACCTCGATGCTTTAATAGCCCAGTTATTAGAGCTGATTTCTTCTGTCCATGTAGCGAAAACATTTCCCGAATCATCTGTTGCAATCGATGGTTGAAATTGACCATCGGTAGCTGGTAGCGATGCTAAAATATCCGAGGCATCGAAACCGCCATAGTCCATTGTCTCGAATGAAGATGTCGGTGCAGAACGAAAATGTTTCACAGGTGGATTAGTTTCATTTTCGCTAATCGCAGATAATATGGAAACAGGAAGTGCCCCAAAATATTTTTCGATACCCGGCGATAAATGTCTCGGTGGAAGAAGTGGAGTCTTATGGAGTTTGTGTTTCATCGCATACATCAATAAATCGCTCAGTGTCGGCGGTCGTTTATAATTTGCATCGGGAACAAACATTTTTGGATTTTGCGACAAATGCTTGTCAGGAATTAGAGTATCGGTGCTACTCCAATTCAAACCGACAAAGGAAAATAGAATTAACAGAAATAAAAACCTTCTCATTATTTTTTTACCCCCTCTTATATACTGTTTAAACAATATAATAAATATAATAAAAGTTTAAGTCAAGAAAAGAATTAAAAAGAAATTTTCCGATTTAAGTATTTTTTTATCCCGATTTTGTCGAGAAATTAAAATTTAATTTTTGGTTTTTGATTTTTTAGCATATATTGAAAGTATGATTACACCCGAATATATTAGAGAAATTGTCGAAGCGGAACTTAAATGCGATATCGGCGAGGGAGATATCACAAGTTTCTCGGTTTTGACTCCAGGTTGCAAAGCAGAAGGCAAAATTATCGCTAAGGAAAACGGAATTATTTGTGGATTGGATT
The DNA here is from genome assembly GCA_021162205.1 of bacterium. Lineage (GTDB taxonomy): Bacteria > UBP14 > UBA6098 > B30-G16 > B30-G16 > JAGGZE01. The sequence continues at coordinate 2,265 of JAGGZE010000107.1, read as the reverse complement.
TTGCCGAGATGGCATTTAAACTAATCGATGATGAAACAAAATTCAATTTATTTTATTCCGATTGTGATAAAATTAAAAAAGGCGATATCATTGTCGAAATATCGGGCAATGCTGTATCGGTGCTATCTGCGGAGAGAACAGCTTTGAATTTTTTAGGACATTTATCTGGAATTGCATCGCTAACAGGGAAAATTGTCGAGGAAACTGAGAATTATGGCACGAAAATTCTCGATACTCGAAAAACCACACCAGGACTTCGTTTCGCGGAAAAATATGCCGTGAAATGTGGCGGCGGACAAAATCATAGGTTCGGACTTTACGATATGATACTCATCAAGGACAATCATATTGCAGCGGCTGGCGGAATCGAAAATGTAATGAGAAAACTATACCGTTCGCAAAAACCCGCTGTTCCTGTGGAAATCGAAATTACAAATCTCGACCAACTCGAAATTATTTTGAAATATCCTGTCGATAGAATTATGCTCGATAATTTCACTTGCGAGAATGTGGTCCGAGCTATAAAAATCCGAAAAGAAATGGATTCGGAAATTCCATTCGAATGCAGCGGTGGTATCACAATCGAAAATGCTGTCGAATACGCTGAAACATGCGTGGAATTTATTTCGATGGGTGCGATTACACATTCCGCACCACAACTCGATTTATCGCTTGATATCGAAATAAAAAAATATTAAATTAACTAAAACGAGGAAGTTTTCTCTCGATAAAACTTACATCAGGGGTGAAAAATGGAGCGTGAAGAAATAGTGCGTGAAGTTTATGAAACTGTTATGAAGGAATTGAACCTTCAGCGATGCGATGGTATTTGTCTCGGCTGTGAGGAATGTATCGTTCAGAATCCGCAGGGGACACAAGCTATAATCGATGCAGGGGCATCGCGAATTAGTTCATCATTGGGCATATTTCCAACTAATAAGGAAATCGCAAAATTCATCGACCATACACTGCTCAAAGCCAATGTTACCGAAAGCGACATCCGAAAACTTTGCAGTGAAGCGAAAGAATATCATTTTGCATCGGTATGTGTGAATCCATACTGGGTGCCACTTTGCCATGAGCTTTTGGAAAATACCGATGTCAAAATCGCTACGGTTATTGGATTCCCTCTGGGTGCGACTCCGGAAGAAATCAAAGTATTCGAAGCTAAACAGGCATTGCAAAATGGCGCCGATGAATTCGATATGGTAATCAATATCGGCGCATTGAAATCGGACAATCTTAAATATGTTTTCGAGGATACTAAATCTGTTGTCGATGCTGTTGCACCGAACACTGTAAAGGTTATAATCGAGACCGCACTTTTGACCGATGAGGAAAAGGTCGAAGCTTGCACGATAGCAAAAGAAGCAGGTGCACATTTTGTTAAGACATCGACAGGTTTCTCCAGCGGTGGAGCGACTGTCGACGATGTCAGACTTATGAAAGCTGTCGTCGATGGCGATCTCCAAATCAAAGCATCCGGCGGTATCCACGATTATGAAACAGCTCTCGAAATGATTAAAGCCGGTGCTACAAGAATCGGAGCATCTGCGGGAATAGCTATTGTCAAAGGCTAACACACCTCTTCGGGTGTTTTTACACCCCTTCGGGTGTTTTTATCGTGCAACTTTTCTGACAACCAAGTTGTCATTCATTGTTGCACTATCTCAATCAAAATTTCCCGGCGACCAGGCATTCGCCTGTTTTCTTCGCATTGCGTTTTTCTGAATCCCGATGAAGTCGGGACCTTGTTCCACAAAAGCGGAACAATTCCCTGCAACTCCAGATTAATCAAATAACTTTTCACCATTTAAAAAGAACCGAGGGGTTCGGCGACAATGAATTGCTGATTCCATCAGCAGTCCCCCGATTTTATCGTGATTAAGAAAAAAGTTGCACAAAGAAGAGAGCCGAATGGCTCAAAAAGAAACCGCCCACTTTTCAGCGGACGGTTTCCCAACCATTAACTCAAACGGAGATAACTTCTTATTTTATAAGTGTCATCTTTTTCTTATCGACAAAATTATCGCCGACAGTAAGTTTGTAGAAATAGACACCACTCGATACAATATTGCCCTTTTCATCTTTGCTATCCCAGCGGATAGAATGATTACCCTGAGCCATAGTGCCATTGTAAAGAGTTTTCACGCGTTTGCCAAGCACATCGGTTACAACGAGTTTAACATTTTCACTCTGTGGAATCGAGAACTCGATATCGGTAGCTGCATTGAATGGGTTCGGACTGTTCTGGAAAAGTGTGGG
>JAGGZE010000076.1 GCA_021162205.1 bacterium | reverse complement strand
GTTATAAAATTCCATTTGAAAGTATCAAGTATGGAGAATAAAGTTATAAAATTCCATTTGAAAGTATCAAGTATGGAGAATAAAGTTATAAAATTCCATTTGAAAGTATCAACCACGGAGAATGGAGTATGAACCACGGAGAATGGAGTATGAATCACGGAGAATGGAGTATCAAGTATGGGAACGGAGTCTACTTTTTCATCATTCGAGCGATTCATCACCGGTTCAGACTTTTTCAATTTACTGAATCTTCTCACCAATTTTTAAGAAAAATTGTCTGAATACCGATAGAATCTGTAATACCTTCTCTTTCGGCGAACAAAAAAACTAATATTCAATTTTCACTCTGCCGAGCGAGATTAGGTCGTCGAGCGAATGAATTCCCATTCGCTGCAATTTCGGCATTATTTTGGAAAATATTTCTATCGCGAGAATCGCATCGCCGAGAGCATTGTGAAATTCGCTCGCACGCCGTAGTCCGACTCTATGTGCCATCGAATCGAGCGAGAAACCGTGCTGGTTGGGATATACTTTCTCGAAAACTTTCGATATATCTATCGCCCAATCGCATGGAATATTCCCGCCGATATTTTTCGCCGCAGTCCATAAAAATGCAAGGTCCAACTGCGGATGCTGCCCTATAAGAATTCGCCCATTCATCATCTTGAAAAAATTTGGGATTGCGATTTCCGCAGGCGGAGCATCCCACAAATCGTCGCCATCGAGACCGTGAATTTTCTTGCTCGATGCTCGGACATTAGTGTATGGTTGAACCGATGTGAAAAAGTAATCGCCATCGACCAAAAGTCCTAAAAGCGGCACTGCTCCTATTTCGATTATCGAATCGTTTTTCGGCGAAAGCCCTGTCATCTCGAGGTCGAACGCTAAAAATCTGCTATGTGAAATTTCTGTGTGCATCAAAATAAATAGATATAAAGATTATCGGTTCGAGCAAGATATTTTGTCTATTTCCGCATTCAATTCATCGAATTTCGCAATAACTTCATCGATATCGATGCCATCCATCGTGTCGTGGTCGCGTGAGTGAACGAATCTATATGGCACTTTCCACGGAAGCCATCGGTTACAATTCCAATCGTTTGCAGTGAACATCGCGAGCACGGGAATTTTCATCGCCGATGCGAAATGAATCATCGATGTATCGGGTGTTATCAACATTCGCAGGTTTTCGAGCAATGATATTGCGAAAAGAACATTTTGGGTTTTCGGAGCGAGAACAGCTCGTTTAACAATCTGCACAAGTCGTTTAGCAAGCATTTCATCCTGCGGAGAATATAAAATTATCGGTGTGTAACCCCGCTCGATTACGCCATTGCATAATTTCAGATATTCCGCAAAATTCAGCATTCGTTCGGGTTTTCCAGCAGAAATATTTAAGCCGATTCGTTTATCCCTGTGAACCGAGACCGAACTGAAAAATTTTATCGCAAACGCTCGCTCGATTTCACTAATTTTTATCGCCTGCGAAACATTATCGATGTCCTGCGAAGCGACCGCACCGAGCAATGTCGCCATCTCCTCGCGAATATGCCAATCATCGCCAATTTTTATATATACATCGAACGGCAATTTCACCGGACGAACCGCACGAATCCGCCATTTCGCCCTGCTTGCAATCACATATATCGTCGATGTCGCCGATTCTTTCAATTGCAAATCCAAAATAATATCGGGATGAAATCGGAAAATTTTATACAGCGAATGCAAAAATTTCAGCGGATGCTTATCATATATGATTCTATCAAACTCGTCGTATTTCAGCAAAATCTCATTTTTGCGCGAAGCAAGAATTTTAATATCCGAATCCGGCAATGCCTGTTTCAAAGCACGAAAAAAAGGAATCGTTACCGCCATATCGCCGAGTTTATCCTGACGCATAAGCAAAATTTTGTCCTTACGAGCATCATCGGGCAGATGGTCGTAAATCTTTTTCGGCTGCAAAAGTGCGAAAAATCTCATCAAAAGCTTTCGGCCGCCAATCTCGATACGCTTGAACACAGTTTTTTTAGTCTTCTTATGAATATCCCCCACCTTTCAGGTGTTTTTATTGTGCAACTTTTTTCTGAATCCCGATATAATCGGGACCTTCAGACAAAGTCTGAATTCCTTGTTGCACCTGATTATTCAAAATAACTTTTCTCAAATTAAAAAGAACCGAACGGTTCAAAAAGAGCCGAATGACTCACCCTTCGGACAGGCGTTCGCCTGTTTTTTGTGTTTTGCGATCTTTGTGTATAGCTTCCATTCTGTCCGCTTGAATTCTATTTCATATACACAATTCGTTTCGTTATCGTCCGTCCATCTCCCATCCGCGCTTTCACCAGATAGAGCCCCGATGCGCTCGTTTGAGCTGGTATCCAGATGAATGTGCGGGATGTAGGAGACATCTCCCGATGTCGATTATCACGGTCGGAAGACCGTTCCCACACAACATTTCCCCTTATATCGTATATCTCGATTTCCGCTTCCGCAGGTGCGGTGATGGCGACAGACGAATTGAACGGATTAGGATGAACATCGAGTTTCATTTTCTGCGCTATTATTTGATTATTTTGTATTTTACCAATTCCCTCAATAGTTATTGGATAAGCTGCTGGCTCGTTTGTGAATAACCATATAGTATCAGCTCCATCGGGATTTACAACATCTGCATACACCGAAAAATTAACATATTCAGCATCGACTATTTTTGCCCCATAAGGATTTATAGAATACCCCGGAGGAAGTGCAAATGAAATGTAAAGCGTATCTATACTTCCAGATAAAATATGAAAAATTCCTTCGCCATCCGATATAGTTATCAATGTCGGCACAGAGTTTGGATGAGGATTCCATTCGACATAAGTAGTTCCGGGAGGATAAATATGGATTACGGGTTCTGAACAAGATGTTCCAGCGGGACAAGGAAATGCATGAATATCTGTTATCTCACCGCTGCCCCCGAGAATGACATACGAAGCATCGGCAAAATAGTTGCCATCGCCGAAAAGCTCGATTTGCCACATTTCTGTGTTG
>JAGGZE010000045.1 GCA_021162205.1 bacterium | reverse complement strand
TCTGTATCCAATAAGATTAGGAAAGATTTTTTAAGATATTACAATATTAAAACTGCGGTTATTTTCGAAAAGGAGATTTTTAAATACACAGGAACAAATGTTATAATTTGCTTTTTCGAAAGAAAAGAAAATCCCAAAGATGAAATAATAAAATTCACTGGAATTAAAATAAATCGGGAAACGAATACAAAAGAATATGTTTTAACGCCCCAAAATAATTATAGGGCAGGAAATGAATTTGGAAAATTTGTTAATGAATACAAAGCAATAAAACCTATACGAATAAATTATTATTTGAATATTGAAGAAATTGAAAAGAACAAAGGAGATTTTGAATTAAAAGTAATAGATGCCAATGCATTCAATAATAATAAATATCAAAATAAAACAATTTATGTTAATAAAAAACTCTATACTAAAACAAAATCTAATGTTTTATTTATTAGAACTGTTGACACTGGAAGCTCGAATGGTAAAGCAGGATTATATACAATGAAAGAAGTTTTCAATGTAGATGGTATTTTAGTAACAAAAAGCAGATATAGAACTCATCCTATACAAATATTTATAGAGCCAATACTTTCATACGAAAATCAAATACTATTAAAAGATTATTTTAATCTTATATTAGAATATTTCCGTGAAAAAACAGATAGCGAATTTATGACCACTTATAAATATTCAAATAGTGAATATACTCGAAAGTATCTTGGACTTTCCCAAGCGAAAAAAATAATGAAAACATTTCCCTTTTTAAGCCTAAAAAACAATAAAATAGAATTTAAAGAATTGATTTATAATAAGGATGCCGGAGGAATTATTGATTTTATCAGAAAAACAAACAAAAATGAGGTATTAGAATTATGGCAGTGAAAAAAAATATGGCATATTGGGAGATTTCTCTTAAACATCCGGAGAAAGTTATTGATAATTATTATGTTTTTAATGAAATAATAGTTTCTGATAAAGATTTAATCGAGAAATTTGAAAGATTGAGAGAATTAATCATAAGTTATTGTGTAGTATATGAGAAAAATAAAAGCGAAACTGGTATAACTTCAATTTTGGATGAAATATTTGATATAATTACTACAATAGATAGGATACAGTATAATGAATTCATTGCTTTTTGGAAAACTTTGGATATATCGCATTCGATATTTAAAAAATTATCTAAGCAAAAACCTGTGCTAAAAGAATTATTAGATAAATATTGTAAAGAGAGAAGAAAATTATATGACAAATTAGGTTATTCAAACATAGTTGCACAAACTTTATACGATGATGGTAGTTCACGTAAAAAAGGAAATGCTGGAATCAATAAATTAGAGGATATAATCGAAAAAATATTCCTCGATATTAAAAAAACTCATCAATTTAATGAGTTCATTGATTCTTCTTGTGCTTATCTTTTGCCTGATAAAAAAGATAAAAAATTGGCTAATGAATTTTATAAAAAATATAAAATTGAATTTGAATTTTAAAAAAGACATCAAGGAAAGGAGCCGGATTTAATTTTAAAATTAAATAATAATTTTTTCATAATCGAAGCAAAACATATAAAAGAATCTGGTGGAGCACAAAACAAACAAATTCTAGAAATTATAGAATTTATAAAATATTCTGAAAAATTAAACAATATTCATTATGTTTCTTTTATGGATGGTATTTATTTTAACAACTTTATAGCGATAGAAAACGCTAATAAAGCTATTTCGATAAAACTTGATAAAATAGAGACTAAAAATAAAATAGAAAAACAAAAGCAAGGTATCGAAAATAATTTAATTAACAATCCGAACAATTTTTTTGTCAATACAAAAGGCTTAATCGCTTTGTTGAAAGATTTTTTAGTGTGATTTGTTTCATTGGAGGATATTTTATGCGTTGTCCATTCTGCAATTCGCTTGAGGATAAGGTTGTCGATTCACGGTTGGTGAAAGATGGCAAAGTCATCCGACGACGGCGAGAATGCTTCGATTGTGGAAAACGGTTCACAACTTACGAATATATCGAGCAGTCCCCGATACTTGTCATTAAGCGTGATGGCAAGCGAGAAGAATTTCAGCGAGATAAACTACTCAACGGTCTGCGTGAGGCATGCCACAAACGACCTGTTCCAGCAGAGGATATCGAGAATATTGTGGATAAAATCGAGTCTGAAATACTCGTTAATGGAAAAAAGGAAATTTTCTCGGTCGAAATCGGCAAAATCGTGATGAAATATTTACGCACACTCGATGAAGTCGCCTATGTGCGTTTCGCATCTGTCTATCGCGAATTTAAGGATGTCGAGGAATTCGAGGATATTTTAGGTGAACTCGATAGACTTCGTCAACTCGAAGCATTAAAAGGTTCTGAACTGCCATTTTTCGATGATGAAAATAATAAAAAGGGAGATAAAAAATGAAAAGATTATTGCTGGGACTTTTAATTTTTTCTGCGATTTTTGCTCAAAATAGTAAAATTATTGTCGAAATCGACCCCAGAATAGAAATTTTAGAAATTGTCGAATATCTTGCTCGGGATAGTAGCTCGAACCAATTAAGTCAAATTTATAGTTCGGATAATAAATATGCGAAATCTATCGATGATAAATTTGGCAAATATCGCAATCATAAGGCGATACAGGAATTCAAAGAAATGCGTAAGTCGTGCGATAAAAAGGATGCTATTCGCAAAATTATTCTGCATTTGACAAATCCGCCTGATTTAAAAATTCAATATCCAATCGATAATATTATCGCTGAATTTTCCGATACTTCGCAATCGTTCGATAAGGAAATCCAGAACTGGCTCGTCGATTTGAGAGATTTTGCTCAAAAAACCGAATTTATGAAGTTCTACGAAAGCAATGGGAAGTTATACAAAAAAATTAGTTCACCGATTGCCGATATATTGTCGAAAGATGACATCTGTGGTCGTTTGGAAAATTATTTTGGCGAAAGTAAATCATCGTATACAGTGATTTTATCGCCCATTATGACGAGCGGTTTCGGTGAACAAATCGATGGCGACAAACTATATGCGGTTGTGGGACCGACTGAAATTAGAGACAATGTTCCATACTTTTGCATTCAAAGGACACCACATTTTGTCAGCGAACAATTCGCATATTATTTCGTCAAACCCATTGTCGATGCTAACTGGAATAAATTTGAGAAAAGCTCGAGATTGCTCGAACCTCTAAATTCATACTTGCCTTTGTTCGATAGTTGGAAATACGCTGTCTATTATCATCTCGAAAAATCTGCGGTTTGTGCTATCGAGGAAGATAAATTTCACAAGGAACTCGATATTCTTTCAAATATCAAATTTGGATTTCAATATCTGCTTGAAATACAAGATATTATAGAAATCGGGTATCTTCCTCATCGGGATAAATATCCAAAATATTCCGATTTCGTTTCTAAAATTGCGGAAAGACTCGACGAAATTTCTCGAATGCCCGAAAAGGATTTCAAGGATAGACTCAGTGCAAGAATTACATCGAAAACAACGGATTTGTGGGCATTGGCTGAACGAGAATGTAAAAAATTAACCTATTCCGATATAACGGCGCTTATCGCAATGGATATGCAGTCGTATCCTCGATGGGCTGAATATACTTTCCAATGTTTCCTCGATACTCGCGGAGAAAATAATGAATATTACTGGGTTGTGAAATATCAACTCGGGAAAATCGAATATATTCGAGGCGAATACGGTGCCGCCGAGAAAATTTTCAATGAATATCTCAAAGCTCAACCTAATGGCGAAATGGCTGCCGGTGCATTCTGGCGGTTGGGTCAAATAAATGAGAAACAAGGCGACCTCAAACAAGCCGAACAACTTTACCGCCACGCAATCAAACTCGATTCGAATCTTTTGCAGGCAAAACAATCGCTGAATTCATTATTGCAAAAGATGAATGGAAAGAAATAATGGCATCGACAATCGAGCAAATAATATCAGAAAGAATTCTCGTAGCCGATGGTGCGATGGGAACATTTCTATACTCGAAGGGTGTTCCCAAAGGACACTGCTACGATGAGCTTTGTATTTCTAATCCCGATTTAATCGAGCGGGTTAATCGGGAATATATTGCGGCTGGTGCAGATATAATCACGACAAATACATTCGGTGCAAACCGCCATATCCTCGAGAAATATTTCGACCTCGGTGCAAAAACTATCGATATAAATATTTCCGCCGTAAGAATTGCACACCGCGCCGCCGATAGTGTATCGAGAAGAATATTTGTCGCGGGCGACATCGGACCTGTAACTCGTCCGCTCGATAGTGCCGAGGAAATAAGCAAAATCGATATCGAGGATATTTTCGCTCAACAGATTTCCGCACTTGTCGAGGGCTATATCGATATCATTCTCTTTGAAACTTTTGCCGATTTGTCTGAACTTTTACTCGCTATAAATGTTGCAAAAAAAACCGCTCCCGATATTCCTATTTGGGCATCGATGTCGTTTATCGATGGCAAAACTATTATCGGTAATGACCCCGAACAAATTGCACAAGAACTCGCCGATGCTAATATTCTAATAGCCGGTGCTAATTGCGGAAGAGGTCCGAGAGAAATTCTCGATTCGGCGAAACAACTCGGCAAAATATTCCCAAATTTCATTTCTGCGATGCCCAATGCCGGTCAGCCGACATTTGTCGATGGAAAATTTATTTATCCTGCCACACCCGAATATTTTAAAAATTTTGCAGGTAAAGCATACGCATCGGGTATCAATGTTATCGGAGGTTGCTGCGGCACTACTCCTGCGCATATCGAGTCTATTGCCGATGCAGTTTCGGGTAAGAAACCGCGTCAACGGAAAATATTTCCGGGGATAAAAATCACAGAGAGAAAAAATATCGAGCGAAAACGACATCGCGCGCCGACATCGTTGGAGAAAAAAATTAAATCGGGTTTTGTGTTGACGATGGAACTCGACCCTCCACGAGGCACCGAGGTCGGCGAATTGGTTCGCTGGGCGAGGCATTTTAAGGAACTCGGCGGCGATGCTGTCAATATCGCAGACCTTCCGCTGGCAAGATTGAAAATGAGTGCATTGGGGCTTTCCGCTGTTATCCGCGTGAGAACTGGAATCGATATTATTTTGCATTTCACTGCGAGAGATAGGAATTTAATCGCTATGCAATCGGATTTACTTTCGGCGTATGCACTCGGTATCGATAATATTTTAGCACTTCGCGGAGACCCGCCCGCAGTCGGCGATTATCCATTTGCAACGGGCGTATTCGATATTTCGACTTATGGGTTAGTTAAACTTATATCATCGTTCAATCGTGGAAGCGACCTTCTCGGAAATCCACTCGATTCGCCGACATCGTTTTTTGCCGGTGTCGCATTCAACCAAAATGCTCAATCGATTCAGCGGGAATTGGAAAGACTCGAGCGCAAAATAGAATCGGGTGCGAATTTTGTTCAAACGCAACCGATTTTCTCCACCGATGGACTGAGAATACTTGTGGATTATCTTAAAGGTAGAAAGATTCAGGTCATTGCGAGTATTCTTCCGCTGTTTTCTTCGCGCTCTGCCGAATTTATTCACAATGAAATTCCGGGGATAAAAATTCCCAAGAAAATCAGGGATATTATGGCGAATGCTGGCAGAGGTGAAAAAGCAATAATCGAGGGAATAGCGATTGCTCGTGATATGTTAGATTCGTCCAGGGAACTTGCTAATGGAGCTTGTATTATGCCACAAATGGGCAAATTCGATATGGTGGAAAAAATTTTATATTAACAAATTGTAAGCATATCTCAATTTCCAACATTTCAATCAGTTTTTCTCACAATTTTTGCGCCGAGTGAGGACAATCTTTCCTCGAGCCGCTGGTATCCTCTGTCGATGTGATAAACTCTTCGCACAACCGATTTACTATTCGCTCCAAGTGCCGCTATTGTCAAACCTGCACCTGCTCGAATGTCCGATGCCATAATTTCTGCACCCTCGAGTTGCTTCACACCGACTATTGTTGCGCGGTCGCCAGATATAGTTATATTCGCACCGAGTCTTTGAAGTTCCATAATATGAATGAACCGATTCTCGAAAATCCGTTCCCAGACAACGCTTGTGCCATCGGCTCGGCACAATGCAGCCATAATAATCGGCTGAACATCGGTGGCAAAACCCGGATATGGGTCGGTGATGATATCGACAGCTCGAGGACATCCCGATGCGGTCAGTTTTATCCAATTCTCGCCGAGTTCTAATTTCGCATTCATCTCGATTATCTTGAAAAGCACCGTATTCAAATGCTCAGGTGAGATATTATTCACAGTGATTTCACCGCCGGTGCAAATCGTCGCAAAAAGATAAGTGCTTGCCTCGAGTCTATCGCCGATTGGAGTGTAATCGACCGCTTCGAGCGAATTCACACCATCGATTGTGATAATCGATGTTCCCGCACCGGTTATTTTCGCACCCATTTGATTCAGCATTTCGGCAAGGTCCGCTATTTCAGGGTCCTGAGCTGCATTGATTATTTTGGTCGTGCCATCTGCAAGCACTGCCGACATCATAATATTTTCCGTGCCTGTGTGAGTCGGTCTGTCGAAATAGACTACATTCCCGTGAAGTTGTTTTGCTCGTGCCACAGTATATCCATGTTCCTCGCAGATTTCCGCACCGAGCTGCGAGAAACCCTTGATGTGTTGGTCGATAGGTCTCGAACCGATTGCACATCCGCCGGGCTGAGAAACACGAGCGATTCCGAATCTCGCAAGCAATGGTCCCATAACTAAAAAACTGGCGCGCATCTTGCGAACAAGTTCGTAAGGTGCCTCGAAATTATTCACATTCTCGGTATCGATTGAAAGTATGTGTTTATCCTTGTCAAAATCTACATCGGCTCCCAATTTTCTCAAAACATTAGCCATCATACGAACATCCGCTATATTCGGGATATTGCGAAAAACATTCGTGCCATTTTTAGTAAGAATTGTCGATGCCATCATAGGTAGAACAGCATTTTTAGCGGAATATACAGAAATTTCACCGCTTAATCGGCTTCCACTCTCTATCTCGAAATAATCCATTTTAATCTCCTTAAATCGGTTGGTAATTTTCTATCTCAAATAATCTGAAAATAATCGATTGTCAACAAATCATTAAAATAATCGTGTATTCTTTATGCAAAGATATCCAGTAAAAGTTTTTGTGAGTTGGTCGATGATAATACGAAATCTCAGGGTGGATACCATGTAGGTGAAAAGTCCATCAAACAATAATTTTGCTATTGACTAATGACATATAAATCATTATACTTTAATATATATAAAATAACAGGAGGAATTATGCGTAAAATATTTTTTCTCATTATCTCGATTGCTTTGATACTCGCAATTGCCGATGATTTCGACCCTATTCGTTATGAACGGAACAAGTCTGCACTCGCTCCGAACCACAGCGGCACAAAATCTTTGCTCGCACACAACGATTATGTCTCTGTTCAGCTCGACGATGTTACGAGTGCGGATTATGGTCGTTTCAATATCGGCACATGGCCAGATAGCAGGACATTGACTTACGCTTATCCATCGGACCCCTGGTCATCCTGGACGATTGTTCGTGTCGATGACGAGTCGTATGTCGCTCCCGGAGGTGGTCCAGGAACTACCATCGATAGATTAGTTCCAAATCCATCGGCGTATTTTAGTAATTATACCTGGCCCAGCGACCCCGATTCGAGCTATATTTATGGTGGATGGTATGTCCCCGACCATCCCGATATTCTCGTTTATCAAATGCTTCAGCCCGTATATCTCATATATCCCGACGATACGACTGGAACTGTTTTCATTAAATATAAAGTAATCAATAATGATACGGAATGCCACTGGATTGGGATTTTACTTCAACTCGACACAATGATAGGTTCGAACGATGCTGCGAAACTTTCTACAATTTTGGGTTATTCGGGTATCGAGCAAGATTTTTGGAATTGCGATACCTGTGAATTTCCATGCTATTGGTTCGCCTACGAGGACCCGGCGGGTCCTTCAGGCGACCCCGACCAATTAGTCGCAATGGGGATTTTATGCGGTTATGATGCTGTTACACCGGATAGATTTGCAGTCGGTGGTTGGGGAACTTTTAATAGTGTCGATTGGAACTTAACTCCATCGGGAACAGATTATTGGGATTCCGCCGTGCTTGTATGGTGGTATCCTGTCGAAATATGCCCGGGTGAAACGCTCGAAGTAGCTACATATTATGGACTTGGACAGCCAGTCGAGGGCGACCTTAGAATTCAAATCCCCGAATATCCCGCAGTTGAAAATTGTTGGTATGACCCGGATACTTTCGAGGTTCAAGTATCGTTCACCAATGGTGGCGGAACAGTTATGCACGATTGTGTTGCTACGATAGAATTGCCCGATGGTCTCTCTTTGGATTCCGATTATGAACCGACTCGTTCACTTTCACCATCTGAATTAGCATCCGGTGGAATTGGGAATACTGGCTGGCATCTAATAATCGATTATGCTCCCGCCGCAGATGAATCTATTTGTGTATTTGTTACTTCACCATCTATCGATACTTTTTATTCTGCTTGCATACCATTTTCACTTCCCGAAGTTCACCAACCGACAGCGGAAATCGAGATACCGATTGCGATGGCTATTTCCGCTTGCCCCGAACAGGAAATCCAAATGAATGTCGATTTCCCGAATGGATACGATGATTTCCAATTCCTTGTGGATGATGGCACAATCGACCTTTCGAGTCCCGACCTCGAGATTTTAGACGATACACTGCTCGTATATACACCATCATCGCCGTGGGACAATGGCGAACATACATTCGGGCTTTTGCATATGGATGATGAAATCGGCTGCGCACTCGATTCTATTCTATCTATTTTTTCGATAGATACATCGCCGCCGTATGTTATGAACGAAAACCCTCCCGACAGCACTACATTAGGGATGACCGATTTCGGCGAAATTACTGTGCATATAAACGATAATGAGCGAGCTGTAGATGTTGCATCGATTATATTTGCGATAAATGGCGATACATTCACAGTCGATGACGATGCTCTTTCATATAATAGAGATACATTGATATTCGACCCGACAGCCGCTGGGATGACATTTACCGATGGCGACACGATTTGCTGTTCGGTTGCGGATGCCTCCGATGACTCGGTCGATTATTGCGAACCGAACCATATCGCAGAACCTTACGAATGGTGTTTCAACATAAATATTGTGGATTTATGGCTTCCAGATACATTTGGACATACTGCCGATATTATCGATATTCCCGTCTATATCGAGGATGTGTCTCGATTCGGAATCACATCGCTCGATGTAACTGTCGGATATTTCGCATCGGTGCTTACTCCGTTGGATATTATCGAGACTGGAACACTTACGGAAAGCTGGGGCGATATCGATATGAGTGTTTCACCATCGGGTCTTGTGGAAATTTCAGGTTCGGGTCCCGAACTCGATGAGGGCGATGTCCTATGCTATATACGATTTCTTGTTGGAAGTCATATGGGGACATACTCGCGATTGTTCTATGAAAATGCCACATTCAACGATGGTGCACTTTCAAGCAACACTGTCGATGGATTTTTCACTGTGCTGTGGGATTCTGTTCAATGGAGCGGAACGATTTATTTCCTTGCTAAAAATATGCCGATGACTCATCTAACATTCGGAGCATCGGGGACAGCCACCGAGGGTTATGATTCGGCAATCGATTTGATTCACATTCCGCCGCCATATTCGGACATAGATGCCTATTTCGACCTCGACGACCCTGAATATCCATCGATTACCGCACTCGATAGGGATTTCCGCAGCAGTGGCGATACGCTAATTATCTGGCAGGGACACGCTATCTATCATTCGATTGGCGATACTGTATGGGTTTATTGGAATCCCGCCAGTTTGCCCGATGGTCTTGTTATGTTGACCTATACGACTCCCGATGGCGATATTACGCTCGATATGAAGAGTGATACTGCATTCACATATTTCGATTCGACCGATATAACTATCACATATTATCGCGGGACATTGGAGCGAAGAACAATCGATGTCTGCTCTGGATGGAATCTTTTAAGTTTCCCTGCACTACCGACAGGTGATTCGTTCATCAGGGAAATCGTTCCAAATGCTATGACAGATGGATATTGGTATAACCCGCTTTATCACGGCTACGATATTTTGATGTCCCCCGCCGCAGGGAAAGCTTTCTGGGTTTATGTCTATGGCGATGGCGAAGTTGAAATGGCTGGTATGAGTGTTCCGACTGTCGCAGTTCATCTTTATCGCGGATGGAATATGGTCGGTGTTCCGTATTCATCGACAGGATATTTGTTGACCGATGAGATAAGCACTATTCCCTATGGTTCTGTAATCGCTATGTTCGGCTACGATGCCTGTGGAGCTATTCCAGCATACATTATCCCCGATACGCTTTTTGTTGGACACGGATATTGGTTCTTTGCGATGAATGAATGCAATCTGACAATCGGTTCGGGACTGCTGAAAGCGAGTTCGAATTTCCCCGATATTTTGTTCGATATCTATGCGAATGAAAGCAAACTAACAATCGGAATCGACAAATCGGCATCTGTCGGTATCGACAATATGGATATACCATTTCCGCCAGCTCCACCGGTGAATGCAGTCGATTTCCCTGTTCTCATTGCAGATGGTCAACAGTTTATTCGCGATGTCCAACCCGATGGGCAATTCGAGATTTCGACAGAATCTGGCACCGAGCTGAGTTGGTATAGCGAAAATATTCCCGATGGATATGAATTCCAACTAATCGATGGTGCAAATGAAATCGATATGTCCGCAACGAACAGTTGGATATCGCAGAATACTATACTGAAAATAGTCGCTACATCGCTGCCCGATAAAATTGCACTTCTGCCGAATAAACCGAATCCATTCAACGCCTCTACCGAGATTTCATTCATTCTGCCCGATGGTCAAAATGCCACAGTGGAATTGTATGACATTAAGGGAAATAAGGTTCGCACATTGCATAGCGGTTATGTGAATGCTGGAATTAACAAACTAATCTGGGATGGCGATAGTGATAATGGCAGCTCGGTTTCATCGGGAGTGTATTTTGTGAAGCTGCGAACCGAAACGAAAACAATTACACAGCGAATTACATTGATTAAATAAAAAATTGGAGAATTATTTCGGGGAAAGCCCTTCTTAAAAAAAGGTCTTTCCTCGAACCATTTTCCTAATAACTTTATCTTTTGGAATAACCTTTGGTCATCCAAAGTAATTAGAGTTTTCTGGAAGGGGTTTTGGGTAATTTTTTTTAAAAAAGTTCCCCAAAATATTAAAAGGGAAATTTATGCGTATCGCAGTGTTTGCTTCGGGCAACGGAACAGACCTTCAATCGATTATCGATGCCACTGTTAATGGCAAATTGTCCGCAGAAATCGGGCTGGTGATTTCTAATAATCAGAATTCGGGTGCATTGCAGCGGGCGAGAAATCACGGGATTTTGGATGTGTATCTTTCGAGCAAAGATTTCGATTCCCGCGATAAATTTGTCGGTGCGTTGATTAACATTCTCGAGTGCAATCGCATCGATTTCATCGCTCTGGCAGGATATTTGCGCAAAGTTCCGCCAGAAATTGTGGGAAAATTCAAAAATCGAATCGTAAATATTCATCCAGCTCTTTTGCCTTCATTTTGCGGGAAAAATATGTATGGTATGCGGGTTCATCGAGAAGTTATCGAATATGGCTGCAAAGTTACAGGAGTTACGATTCACCTTGTCGATAACGATTACGACCGCGGACCGATTGTAGCACAGCGATGTGTTCCAGTTCTCGATGATGATACGCCTGAAACATTGGCAGAACGCGTGCTTACGGTCGAGCATAAACTTTATCCCGAGGTTCTGCAATGGTTCGCCGATGATAGAATTTTTATCGATGACAAAAAAGTGAAAATTATAAGTATATAAATAACAACTGGAGATTGTAATGAAAAAAACAGGTTTTGCGTTAATCGTTTTTGTTTTTCTATCGACTCTTTTCGGGGCGGCTTTAAGCTTATCGAAAGCGAAAACCCGAAATCCACAGTTGAAAAAATTTCTCTATCGTGCAAAGGGCGAAAAAAGAAAATGGGCAAAATTCATAGTCGAGGATATGCCGACAATCGACCTCGTTAGTTTGAATTCCGATTCGATGCTCGCAGATTTCGATGCACTCGAAAATGCACTCGATTCTGTTCCTTGGACCGATAGCATCCCCGATGAATTTTTCTATCGATATATTCTGCCATATCGTGTTTCGCAGGAACCCCTCGAATATTTCCGAAAAAATCACTGGAAGGAATTGTGGAAGCGTGTCGAAGATTGTAAGGATATGAAATCTGCGGTTTATAAATTGAACGAATGGGCTTATGAAAAAATGAAATACGAACCGACATCTCGCTGGGACCAGAATGCCGAGCAAACTCTAATTCGTGGAATAGGTAGATGTGAAGAAATGGCGATATTGTTCATCAAAGCTTGTCGTGCGATGGGAATACCTGCGAGAGATGCCTATACGCCATATTGGCCCTTCACGAATTCGAATCACGCCTGGGTCGAGGTCTGGACTGGCGATAAGTGGCATTTTGTCGGCGGCGCCGAGATGACCGAGCTCGACAATGGCTGGTTTTATCGGGCTGTGCGAAAAGCGGCAATTATCAAAGGTATTGCATGGGGTGAACTCGATTCCGCAGATGTCCCGATTTACTATGCCGATAACGGTTTTACAATTTTAAATTTGACCCCGAATTATTCAGATACTACAGGGCTTTCGCTCTCTGTGTTCGACAATAATGGCGAACCTGTCGAAAGTGCCGATGTCTGGATTTCAGTATTCAATTATTCGTCGCTGAGACCTGTGGCACATCATTATACGGATGAAAACGGCAAAACGCATTTTGTTCTCGGCAAAGCTGAACTGTTCGTATCCGCCGGTAAGGATTCGCTCTATGATTATGCGATTCTGCCAATTTTCCCTGTCGATAAATCTACTAAAATTACATTGAAACTTTCACGAACGAATATCCCCGACACTATATTCTGGCTGAAAGTTGTCAAAAATGTCGATGTCGAGAAAGATACATCGTATAAACCGCCGAAAATCTCGTATTGCCGACACGACTTAAATCAGGAAAAACTCACCGCCTGCTCGAAAGATTTGTTCGAGCATCTTCCAGATTCGACCGATGAAACGAAATTGATAGATTGCATAAATCGAGCGAGAGGAAATCGGGAAAGTTTACTCGCATTTTGGTCTGCTCATCCCGATGAACACTCGGATATTTTGAAACTTTGGGAATCGATGTCCAACAAGGACATTTTGCTTATCGATTCCACTAATTGGGAAATTTTGTGGAAGCAAACCGCTAAGATTCGCAAACGATTCGATGAATATAAACTCGCCGATTCGCTTTTCTGGGATTATGTGGCAAACCCGCGAATTCTTTGGGAAGATTATGAAAATTGGTATCCACAGATATGGAAAAAAGTTAAAAATTTTGAAAAATATTCATTCGATAAAAAGGTTATGAAAGCTGAAAATTTGGTTCAAAAATTGGATACACTCACCGATAGAAGTTATTTCGGCGGGATGATGAATCCTGCTCTGGTTTTGAAAGCTCGAACTGGCGGAAAAGTAGAGCGGTTAGCTGTTTTCGCTGCGACGATGCGTGCGTTGGGAATTCCTGCAAGAATTTCATGGGATTATAATTCGGCAGAATATTTTAATCACTCTGCGGGAGATTCCGGCGAATGGCAAAGATTTGAATTAAAATCTAAATCGAAAGATGAAAAAGAACGCAAAACAGGTATCGTTCGAACGATTTTCAGAAATAATGGTGAACCGAAAACCGAACTCGATTACTACGACAATTTCTCGATTGTGAAAATCGAAGATGGTGCGTTCGATGACTTGACTCCACCGAAAAATGTTGTCGATTCGTTTGTGATATTTGAGGATATCGATTGCGGCAACTATGCGTTTATGACGGGCTGGCGAAATGCCTATGGTAGTCCATTCATTAGAATTAAGCCATTCACCGTGGTCGATGGCACTACCGATATAGCGGTCGAACTCGGCATTCCGCCACCTGAAATAATTACTCCCGGCGATTTGGTTGTGCGAAAATTCGAAAAGCTCGGCGATGAAAAAATCAAGGATACTCGCGGCAAATCGCTGAAAAAATCCGATTGGAAAAATGGAACTATGATTATAGCATTTTTCGATACCGAACATGAAAATTCGATTTCGACAGCGAAAAAACTTGCGAATGTTAAAGATATTTCAATGATGATTTTTATCGAGACTACGAGTAAAACGAAAGCTAAAAAATTCTGCAGACAGAATGGTTTGAATGGTCGAATTTTCTATGGCGATAAAGCAAAATTGAAAAAAATCCTGAAATTTCGCCAAGAACCATCGATTCTTATGCTGTCGAATGGCGAAGCTTTAATGTGGACCGAAGGATTGAATTTGAATATCGACAAATTCATCGACGAATTGCATTGATGAAACCGAAATCATTTCCTTCTTCCTGTTGAGTTATTTCAACAATGACATTACACCAAACCAAAGAAAGAAATGAAATGATTAATGAAAGGATTTTAATTTTATTCATTTTTACCACCTCACTCTAAAGAGTTTGAATATATTTTCGTCTTTTCTATAGCCGAATATGGCGTTATCGGGAAAGAGAGTGATTCCTTGTAAATCCACATTCGCATCGGTTCCATTAGCATACAGATATATTGTCGTATCTTGTGTAGTAACTTTTATTAGAATATGGTCATTTTCTGGGTTCTCATATATGTCGCACCATTTCGACCATTTTGCGTCATATGAAGTGTCCTGAGGAAAATTGCGGGAAAAGAGAAGCTCGTTTGTCTGAGTGTTCCACAATGCTATTTGTTTTATAGGACAGTCCTCATCAGTATAACCGAGAGTATATTTACCCGAATAGGACATTTGGAATCTTCCAACTTTTAAGCCATCAGTGTTCTTTCGCCAGATTATATTTCCAAGACTATCGAGGCAAACCGCTTGAATAATGAATTCTCCATCAGGATGAGCTATCCAGAAAGAGTATGGTGCATTATTAATGGGGGGAAATTCAATAAAATATGGAACATACAAATATATATTGTTGTCACATCTTGAGATTTCATAGTAGTTAGTGAGGCAAAAATATGATAACGAACAAGCAGGTGGGCTGTCCGTAGTGGGATAAGCTGTATTTAGAAGTTCAAAATGCCGGTTATATATGGCTAATGAGTCGTTGGAATACAGGAGATAAAAGAACTTGCAATCATTACGAAACCTTGATTCAACCAATTGTCCCCAAAGGTCCTCATCTAATATATTTACCACATCACCTGATGCTGCATTAACTATTATCGCCTTGTTATAATATCGCTCCACAAAAACCATATCGCGGCGGTCCCATGTTCTTGATTTTCCAGCAAAAGTTCCAACTAAACTTTCATCCTCTGATATAAACGCTTTCCAATAAGTCGTATATGCTTGGTCACATTCCCAAAGAGTATTTCCCAGTGTATTGATACAAATAATTTTACCTGGCACTTCTAAATCAAAATCATATATAGGCACAATGGCGAATTGTCCATTATGACTAACGGAAATGTTGTCAATTCTTGGATTTTCGGAAGAGCTATATATTAGATTCCCCCTATAAAATAACGCTCCTCCCCTAAAAGAATTAAAAATACCGCCAGCACGAAGTGCTACAAAATCCCCATCCTGTGAAATAGAGGAGTATCCTTTGGGTTCAGAATCCTGCCATGGCAACCCACTCAAATCATAGCTCCACAGTAATTCCGACTCGAAAGTATATTCCATTTCTTCTATCACTATTTCCGCACTATCCACCGCCACACATCCTGCTTCATCTTCCGCTTGCACCTTCGCTAAATATGTATCCGGCTCTTCATACACATGACAAATTTCGTTATCCGATGTTGTGGTGTCGAATGTGCCATCGCTATTGAAATCCCAGTAGTAGGTTAAATTTCCCCAGCCGGAAGCAGATGCGGAAAAACACGCACTATCGCCAATTACCGTATCGACCGAAAGGGAAACGAAAGCATCGCAAGGGCGAAGGATAGAAAGCGTGAGGAAATCACCGGGTCCCGAGCGCAAACGGAGATGAAAAGAGTTTTCGGGCAATAAATTTATCACTCGCAAAATAGTATCAACCCGTTGGTTGAAATCACTCTCGGAAATAATTTCCTCGCCGTTAAACTCGACCGATGCCGCAGAAACCCGATGGTCGCCCGCTCCATCGCCATTCACAACGAGCAATGTGCAGGCGAGTGTCGTATCGTAAGCCACAAACGATGTGTCATATACATTCGGCGGACCCGAAGTGCGTTCGTATCGCACCGGACCGAATATTGTAGCAGAAAAAATTAAACTCGCAAACAAAAAAACGAACAGAAATAATAGGTATTTCATAAGATGTTCCTTTTATGTTTTAGTTTGTTATAATTATAATATAAAATATATCCAATGTCAAGAATTAAATTTGAAACTTTTGTCCGCTTTACACAGATGGTATATAGATAAATGTTGTCTAAAAAGAAACCTTTTTAGAAAGGAGAGTTTTCCTCAAAAACTTTTTATCCGAAAAATTAGAATTGTATTGCGAAATCGATTTAGTATTTTATTATAAATATGAACGAGTATTTTTATCTATGGAATCGATTTTAATCGAGGAACAAAATGGCTGAAAATATAAAGACATTACCGCAGGCAATCGAAGCTGAACGAACCGTTCTCGGTGCGATGATTCTCTATCCAAATGTAACAGAACGAGGACTCGAACTTCTTAATGGAGATATGTTCTACCTGAAATCACATCGGGTAATATTCGAACGAATTGAAAAACTCGCTATCGATGGCAAATCTATCGATACGGTTACATTGAACGAAGCCCTTATATCTTATGGTGAACTCGAGCGAATCGGCGGAAGCGAATATATCGCTCAGCTTGTCGATTCTGTTATAACTCCCGCACATTTTGACGAACATGTTAAGCTTGTCGAGGATAAAGCTCTTTTGCGGAAAGTAGTCGAACTTTGCACGAATGCAATCGACCGAGTATATACCGCTCCCGGCGATGTTAGAATATTTATCGATACTATCGAATCGGAATTTTACAAAATCTCGGCGTATAAACTTCGCGGTGATTTCGTGCCGATTCATTCTATTGTGAAATCGGTTCACGAGGAAATTAAGGAATTGCAGAAGGCGAAAAAGCTTGTAACAGGTGTTTCGACAGGTTATTCCGACCTCGATGATTTACTAACAGGATTTCATCCATCCGATTATGTGGTTCTTGCCGGAAGAACATCGTCGGGGAAAACCGCATTCGCTCTTTCGATTGCGAGAAATATCGCAATTCGTGCCGATGAGGATAAGCGAGCAGGTGTCGCTATTTTCAGTCTCGAAATGTCTAAGGAACAGGTGGCATTGAGACTTTTAGCATCGGAAGCTAAAATTAACGCTCAACGAATGAGACAGGGATTTCTCAAAAGAGATGAAATAAATACGCTTGCGTTAAAAGTGGAACGAGTCGCTAATTCCCCGATTTATATAGATGATACGCCGAGTTTAACCGTTATGGAGATGCGGACCAAAGCGAGAAGACTTTCTCGAAGAGTGGATATCGGTGTCGTTGTCGTGGATTATTTGCAGCTTGTAGCATCATCTGGAAGACGGTCTGACAATCGTCAAGAGGAGGTTGCATCGGTATCGCGTGCATTGAAAGCACTTGCACGAGAACTAAAAGTTACAGTTATTGCGCTTGCACAACTTTCGAGGAAAGTCGAGGAAAGTCGGGACCATCGACCGAGACTTTCTCATCTGCGTGAATCGGGTGCAATCGAACAGGATGCCGATGTTGTTATGCTTCTATATCGCCCCGAAATACATAATGTCGAAACGATTAGATGGCGAAATGAGGAACTCGATTCCAAGGGACTTGCCGAATTGATTGTAGCCAAACAACGCAATGGTCCGATTGGAAACAAGATGTTTGTATTCGACCAGGAAAGCATTTGTTTCGAGCCATATATGCAAACTCAAAGTAATTACAATCCGAAGGAAAATAAATCATCGGGTCGAATGGATAATTTTACCGACGAAGATATGGGCGGCGTATGATAATATTTTTCAACCGAGTGAGGTTTATCTATGGATAATAAAAAAAGCGATAACGAAAAAATTGAGAAGAATATCCGAAGTAAATTCTCTGGCTTTTTCATGAGAGGCAATCTATCAGGACACGATGCTAAAATTGTCGAAAAGTGGATAAAAAAATTTGTGGAATTGCACGAAATTCAGGGAGAACAAAATGCGGGCAGTTGATTATGCACGGCAACTGTTCGAGTATATCCCTATGGATAATCCACCTGTGAGACTTACCCCGATTCTCGAAAAATTTAATGTGAGTTTATATTTCGACGATTTCGATGAAATCGATGGTATCACAATGAAATCTGCTAAATTGAGCATTATAGTTATCAATAAAAATCTATCGATTACACGGCAGCGGTTCACGATTGCTCACGAACTCGGTCATATAATTATGCCGCATAAGTCCGATTTTTATGTTTGCTATTCGAAAAAGACCAAAAATAAATTGATGGAGCGGGATGCTAACAGATTTGCAGGAGAAATTTTAATGCCTCAACCAATGATAGCAGAACTTTGGGGAAAATATGAATCGAATCCGAGAAATCGTGTGGAAGCGATAGCGAAAATTATGAAAATTTCTACTTCGGCTTTGCGAGTGAGAATCAGAGAACTGGGACTGAAATGAAAAATCATGGCATTATTATAGCCAAAAGTGTAAAAAACTCTTGCCAAAATACATATAAACATTATCATTTGCATAATTTATGAGGAAAATAAAAGTAGCGATAGATGGACCAGCAGGAGCGGGGAAAAGCACCGCCGCTAAAATGTTAGCGGAGTATGTGCATTATAAATATATAGACACCGGTGCTATGTATCGAGCATTGACGCTTTTGGCACTCGAACACAATATAGATTGGAACGATGAACCCGCTCTCGTTAAGCTCTTTGATGAACATAATATCGACCAAAATGGCGTAACGACACTTATCGATGGAATCGATATCGGCATAGACATTCGGACAAACAGAGTTAGTCGTGCAGTGTCGATTGTTTGCCGTCATTCGCAGGTGCGTGAACGAATGGTTAAATTGCAGCGTGAACTTGCGCAAGTCGGCGGTATCGTTATGGATGGCAGAGATATAGGCACAGTGGTTCTTCTCGATGCCGAATTGAAAATATTTCTTACTGCATCACTCGAAAAACGAGCTGAAAGAAGAATGAGGGACTTGATAAAAATGGGAAAACCAATTCCTTTCGACGAGGTTTTAAGCAATATCGAGTATCGAGATAAATTGGATAGCACCAGAAAAATCGCTCCGCTTAAACAAGCCGATGATGCAATCGTCATCGATAATTCTGAATTGCCTATCGATGAGGAAATCGATATTTTTGTCGAGCTTGTTAGAGAAAAAGAACATTCAAATTAATCGATTCACAATTATTTATTGCGAATTTGAAAAAAATGCTTTGAAAAATGATATTTTATATTTATTTTTGCGTTTTGTTTCGATATTTTGTAAAAGAGATGCTCCTGTGGAGCACATATTCCAATATATAGGAGGATGTTTTAATGGAGGAAGTAAGTAAAACCCAAAACCAAAATATTTCCGTTTTTATGCCCAAGGAAATAGAGGAAAACGGGAAAGTTATTCTCACCGAAGGAGATGTTGAAAGTTCCGGTGAAAAATTTGTTCCCGAGGAAATCGAACGGGATAAAGAACTTTATTCTCGCGGTTCGACTGCCTTAAAAGAAGGAAAAGTTATCGAGGGAACTGTTATCGCTATTCATGGTAACGATGTTATGGTGGATATTGGATTTAAATCTGAAGGTATTATTTCGATGGACCAGTTCAGCGATAAAACAACTGCAATAGGAGAAAAAATAAGTGTTTTTCTTGAGGCACTCGAAGATGAAAACGGACAGGTTGTCATATCCAAGAAAAAGGCAGATTTTATCAGAGTCTGGGATACTATCCGTGAAGCTTACGATAGTAAAGAATGTGTCGAGGGTAAAATTAAAAAACGGATTAAAGGTGGAATGGTAGTCGATTTAATGGGCGTGGATGCTTTTTTACCGGGTTCACAAATCGCTCTTCGACCTGTTCCCAATTTCGACGATTTGGTCGGCAAGACTATGGAGTTTAGAGTGATAAAGCTCAATAAGATGCGTCGAAATATTGTGATTTCGCACAGAATCATTCTCGAGGAACAGCGAGAAGACCAGCGTAAAAGCCTTCTCGAAAAAATCACCGAGGGAGCTATTGTCGAAGGTGTGGTCAAAAATATCACAGATTTCGGTGTATTCATCGACCTTGGCGGAATGGACGGTCTATTGCATATCACCGATATGTCCTGGACTCGCATAAATCACCCATCCGAGATGGTCAAAATCAATGACAAAATTAATGTGATGATACTAAAATATGACAAGGAGAAGCAGAGAATATCTCTCGGCTTAAAACAGCTTGTGCCATCACCCTGGGAAAATGTCGAGGAAAAGTTCAAACAGGATTCGAAAATCGAGGGTAAGGTCGTCAATCTCACTAAATATGGAGCTTTTATTCGGCTCGATGAAGGTGTCGAGGGACTTATTCATGTATCCGAAATGTCCTGGACAAAGCATGTAAATCATCCATCGGAAATTCTCGAGGTTGGGCAGGAAATCGAATGCGTGGTTCTCGATGTCGATAAGGAAAATCACAAAATTTCACTCGGTCTCAAACAACTCGAACCTAATCCGTGGGAGATTGCAGCGGAAAAATATCCACAGGGAACTCGTGTATCGGGGACTGTTCGCAATCTAACAGCATTCGGAGCTTTCATCGAAATCGAGGAAGGTATCGAGGGATTGATACATATATCGGATATTTCCTGGACAAGACGCGTGAATCATCCCAGTGAATTTTTCAAGCGCGGGCAAAAAATCGAAGCTGTCGTTCTCGAAATCGACCCGGAAAATCATCGTATCGCTCTCGGATATAAACAACTCGAGGAAGACCCCTGGCCGGAACTCAGCGAGAAATATAATGACCGCGCCGAAACCGAAGGGAAAATCATTCATATGACCGATAGAGGCGTTATTGTAGAACTTCCCGATGGTGTCGAGGGTTTTGTCCCTGTAACGCAGCTTGGCAAACGTGTCGATAAACCGCAAGATGCTTTTAGCGAAGGCGATATTCTTCCACTTAAAGTCATTGAATTCGAACCAACCGATAGAAGAATCGTGCTTTCTGTTAATGCTTATTTTGAAAGCAGAGACCAGCAGGACCTCGACCGCTATCTTGCGGCTCACCCGACTAAAACAATCCAGCTCGGCGAGGTTGCAAAAGTTATGCGTTCAAAACCGAAAGACGAAGATATAGATAAATAAATCTATACATATCAAATTAGTATCGAGGGCATAAAATATCTTAATCTATTTGAGGTATTTAATATGCCCTTTTTTTGAGCCATTCGGCTCTTTTTAGGGGCGATTTTTCTTTAACAAGAGTGAAATTCATTATCGCCCAAGCTTTGCCTGTTTTTATCGCGCTGACTTTCATCTCACCCTGACGGAATTCATTATCGCCCAAAAATTTTGCTCAAGCAGGTGCAACAAGGAATTCAGACTTTATCTGAAGGGAAGTTGCACACAAAAAACACCTAAAAGGTGACTAATCAGGCGTTGCAAGGAATTGCCGATTCTATCGGCAAGGGAAACAACGAGAAGAAAACACCCGAAGGGGTGGAACCTTCGGTTCTTTTTAACGGCGATTTTTCTTTCACAAGAGTGAAATTCATTATCGCCCAAGCTTTGCCTGTTTTCATCGCGCTGACTTTCATCTCACCCGGACGGAATTCATTATCGCCCAAAAATTTTGCTCGAGCAGGTGCAACAAGGAATTCAGACTTTGTCTGAAGGGAAGTTGCACACAAAAAACACCTAAAAGGTGACTAATCAGGCGTTGCAAGGAATGATTGCTTTGTTGTCAGGTCCCGACTTCATCGGGATTCAGAAAGACGCAAATCACTAAAGACAGGCGAACGCCTGCGAAGAAAACACCCGAAGGGTGTAAAAAAACGCCCCCCTTTCGGAGGGCGTTCGAGATGAGAGAATTGGAGGAATAAAATGAAACACACCATATCTCTATCTATCTATCGGTAATTTTCTTACCTGAGTAGAATCATCTTTCTGGTCAATGTCTGTCCATCGGTTGTCAACTTGTAAAAATACACACCCGTTGCAGCATCTTTATCATTGCTGTCCTTACCATTCCATCGAACCGAATGTGTTCCCGCAGCAATATCACCATCGATAAGAGAGCTAATTCTTTGACCGAGCATATTGAATACCTCAAGCTTCACATCGCTGTCTTTTGGCAGGTCGAATGTGATATCGGTTACAGGATTGAATGGGTTCGGATTGTTCTGATGAAGTGCCAGCATTTTCGGAAGTGCTCCGCCACTGAATGTAACCTTATATGTTCCCGCAGCAAGCATCTTGGAATCCTCGATAATTATGCCATTTGCTGCAATTGTTCTATCTGTTTTCACCAGAGCATCTTTTGTGAGAACGAGTGTCCATTCTGCATCTGGACGGACATCACGCATAAGCTGCATATTGTCATCGAGCAGATATGCCGAATGTGTCTCATTCACAAGAGCAGGTGGTAGCAACCAGTCGAGATTACGGTCGGGTGAATTAGTAGCATCACTTTGGACAGCAAGCACAAGCTTTGCACCATCGATATCGAGATTGGCAATATCATCGGCGGAAAGCGGGTCTTTATATTCTCCAGCTTTAAGCCACGATGCTTTCACATCTATCGATGCCGATGAATAACCGCTCGGGAGAGTGATATAAGCCCAATATCCTTCACCAGCATAAATCGCAGGAGCATAGTCGTAAGCATCCGTTGCAGAATTATACGAATACACACCCCAAAGAGCATCGGCAGGGATTGTCGTAACATGACTACCTGTTGTCCAATCGACACCGCCGAAGTCATATACAGAACCCATAGTTACCCAACCGAGTGGAGCATCGATTGTGTATTCATAGATAGGTGCGCCGGGAACCGAGAATGTAATTTCATCGGGAGCGCCAACTTCAGGAATATAAAGCACGAAGTAAGCATAGCCAGGATGAATGATTGTCGGATGCTCGTAAGCCATCGACCATGGATTATACCAAAATACCTGATAATCTGGCACATTGAACACAGCACTCGGAGTCGGGTCGGTTGGATTGACAGGAACACTGACCAAATTCCAGCCCGTGTAAAGTGTGATGAATTCAGGTGTGAAGTTAATGAATATAGCTTCGGCAGCATCGTAAGCATAATGGTCTGTCGAACGCATATCGATATAGCCGTTGATTACGAATGCACCGTATTCTGGCAATCCCGCTGCACTGGTATCCCACCAGAGAGTTCCAGCGGTAGTTCCAGTCCATACCAACCAAATAGGCTCGGTGCTGTCGAGAGATTTAATGTCCTTGGTCAATCTATCAGAACCGAGTAAGAACGATGGAGGCACAACGCTCAATCCAGAAGTATCCGGTGGAAGTGGCGGAGCCATTTCATCGATACCGGAATCGAAATCGTCTGTCGCACCATAAGCGGCACCCATCACGAGAACACCAGTATCTCCAGATGCCCAAATCGTATCGCCAGTGAGTGTATCATAAGTCCAAACGACTGGAACAAGGTCGAGGTCGAGTCTCCAACCCGGAGTAATATCGAAACTGTAATCATAAACGGTTTCATTCCCGACAAAAGCACCTGCGAAACAATTGAAATCCGGTGCATCCTGAATCGTGAACTCGACTGCAACATTAGCTCCTCTGCTCGGGAAAAATACACCTGCAAGTTCCAAATTTATCATAAACAGATAATCGGTCGGAGTAACTTCCACAATATCCCATATTCCAGATGTATCCTCATATGGGAAAACATATATTGTTGTTTCAACATCGGTAGCTACCGTAATACTGATAGAAGCAGTAGAATCTGTGATAGCGGATAAATCATAAACAACAAGTTCCAATTCGGTTATAGCATCTGTAACAACCGCATCGGGTTCGGGATTAACAGCGATAACCTCGGGAGCAGTTAGGTCGGTAGTGAACTCGATGTCCGTCGGTAATGGACTGCCGACACCACTCGTAATAATGTTTCCAGCAATATCACCGACTTGAGCCAGTGAAAAGTCCACAATATCGCCATCGCCATAAGGCACAGATGGAGTAAATACAAGTGTATCGCCGACAAGACCGAGTTCGATGTCATCGACAGTATAGATAATACCCTCGACAATCAACATAATCGTCGCCGGGTCTACACCGAGATTATCCTGAAGCAAAATCTTTATCGGTTGATTTGCACAAGCAGTGGTCGAAAGGTCGAATGGTTCGAGTAATGTCGCTACGGGTGGTTGATTATCGATTACAAAATTCCAGCAATAAGGAGTGCCAGCAGCAGCATTAGGATATAAACTGCAGAAATAATCGACACCATCGTAAAGATTCTCGAGACAAGCCTGAACCACAGCGCCATCCGGGAATGTAACACCTGCATAACCGAGGTCGATAGAAAGTCTATTGCCATCCCATACGCATACGGGGTCGGTAACAGGACTATAAATTATACCATCGACCGAAAGTGTTACGAACTGAGTCGCAATTTCAGCACTGATAGAATCGTCTATCGCAATCGACACGATAAGATGTTCCCCCGATGCATAAGTTCCCAATGCGGGCTGTGGGTCGTAATAGACAGGACCGGTGAAATCGCAAGTATAATGCCATGCATAATCGCCGACATACCACAATGGATTACCGAGCATATCCTCAGCCTGAAGAATCGCACAGTCTATTTGACGACCATCATAATAAGTTCCCGCAGGTGGATCGAACTGGAAATAACCTCCGCCGACAGATTGCAACGGTGTATATATAGTAGTATCACAGCTTAAAAGAACCGAATCGGGTCCAGTATGCAACCAATGGCAAACTATGCTGGTATCGACTGTTGTGGTGTTATATACTTTCCCCTCGAATTCGAACAGAACAGTCGAAGCATTGATACCATCGGGGTCGAAAAGCTGGAATATAACATTTTGCGTCGGACAAGCTGTGAATGTTCCATTCGCAGGCTCGACACTTTGGACATAAGGACCAGCAACCGTAAAGAATGTCCAGGTTACAAAATCGTATTCGTATGCAAAATGATTTTCACCGCAAATATCTATCGAATCGCTAATATCATAGAATACGACTATGATAGTATCGCCTTGCGCCCAATGAATTCCTGCACGCTCGGGATAATATGTGAACACGCCAGTCCCAGTCGATGCATCCCAGTTCCAGGTATATTCTTCGCTCAATGGTAATGGGGCTGGAAGACTATCGATGTCGATTACACCACCTGAATATTCGATTCTCATTCTCAAAGTGAATGGGTCGATAATACCATATTCATCACCGATTGTAACTGAAATCGGCATAAGTGTATCCATCGTAATCGTATTGTGAATCGGTGTATAAGAAATCAGATATGGTGCGCTTCGGTCTGCGGTAACATCCCAATAAACATCGTTGGGCTGAATATGATTGCCGAACACATCGTCGCAGGTCAAAAGTTCCACATGAAGTGTTTCACCCTCGTAAATAGGCGGATTCGGTATAATCGAAATTCGTGTTCCAACCTGTGCAAGGTCCGATGTTGTAGTCATTATAGGATGAAGGGGCGATGGATATTCGGATGGTAAATCGAATGTGCCAGAATAGTTTCCCCAACCATACATACAATAAATGTTTTTCGCAACAGCAGGGATTTCATCGTAAGTAGCAACAATAGTATCGTAGATATAATAAATATCGGGGTCCATCGTGCTGACGAAAAGAACCTCGAGCGTATCGTCTGTCATATCGCCATCGCCGAAACCACAGCCAGCTGTATCGTAGTTCTGATAATGATAGAACTCGCTGTTTAAATATCCAAAGAATGGATTGAAATCGAGTCCTGTATCATTATTCCAAACCACAGCGATTCGACAATGTGAATATCTATCCACAATTGCCGAAGAATAAAGTGAATCCGAAATTTCTGCACTTCTATCGATAGTATGCGCTCGATTATTGATTACCGCTTCATTGTCGCTCCACCAGCCATCGACGGGCGTGAGTGGATTCACGAAAAATAGTGTATCGATAATCGTATCGGTAGCAGTGTAAATAGTATCGACAACAAAACCTTGAATTACACAGGAACTTCTCCAGTAAAAATCTCTTTGAGGCCAAATAACACGGAAGAAAGTATCTGGAACAAAAATATGCCAGTAAGTTGCCGCATAATCCCAGATTGGAGATGTTCCGACCATAGGAGATGTATCATCGAGTGTGGTTCCACGGAACTGGAAAGTCATCGTGGATGGGTCGATTCCATTTTCATCGTAAATATCGAATGCAAAACCTAAATCTCCGCAGGATGTTCTTATGACTCTATCGGTAAATCTTGTAGGAGAAACGACAGTAGCATTTGGTCCAAGATAATCGAGATAGAAAAAGAAAGCATTATCGGGTGAATCCAACAATGAATTCGGTGTTCCATAATCGGGAGTGTCATCGAATCCGATGAGAGCCATCCAGATTGTATCCATTGGACTCCAACTGGTGAGATAGAACTTAACATGGTCGGCATGATGTTCTATATAGGTATAAAATGTATCTGTTCCAACAATAGAATCGAGAAGAGTATCTACTGCGATTACAATATCGTTTTCCCATTCCAATTCTGGTGATGGATAAGTGTATGTTATACCATTAACGACAACCTCGATTGTCAATGGGTCGAGGTCGCTGTAATCATCGACAATATACCATTCGCCAACGATTGTATCGCCAGCTTCGAGTGTATCGTCGAAAGTATTCGGACCTAAAACCATCGGGAAAGTATCGGGGTCGACACCTTGAAGTCCTCTCGATATGACACGAGGACCTGTTGAATCCACAAAGAATGAGAATACATAGGGGATTCCCACAAGTGTATCCCCTGCCCAGTCGAGCACAACCGCTAACGAACAAATTACTTCACCCTCGGGAAATGCAATCGATGGTGTGAAGTAGAGATTTGCAGGTGCCCAGGTAACCTCGGATGAGGATGTGGTGTAAGCGACTCCATTAACATAAAGCTGAATGCTTGCAGGGTCAACCACGCTGGGGTTAGTAAATGTCATAACAACCGACTGAAAGGGATCGGATGTAGTGCTTCCATCGTTAGGTATAGCTGCATAAACACTCTGAGCCAATGCAGGCACAGCTAACATCAGTAAAATCAGTGCAGCAAGTGCAACCCGTTTCATGTTGCCTCCTTTTAGTTTTGAATTTTGTTCCGTTAATTGTTTAATCACTTTTCACACAAAAAATAACTAAAAAATACCGACTAAAAAAATTCTCGATGAAAAAACCATCCGCCATAAACTAAAATATAAAACACACAACAAACTAAAACACAATGCACATCACAAGCATTAAACAAGACTCTTTCTCATTTTTATATTATAATAAACAAAATTATTCCTGTTTTTTATATTGTCAAGTGAAATTTGATTGTTTCTATCGAAGTTTTTATCGAAGGAAAAAATATCACTATTTTTTAT
>JAGGZE010000173.1 GCA_021162205.1 bacterium | reverse complement strand
GGAATAGTGGATGAAGAAAGGTTATTGCCAAGACCGAGAACAGCAGTTCCTGACGTATTTGAATTGAGAAAGTATCCTCCAGAATAATTTGCATTATCGCTTTCGCCATATACTCCATCTGTCCCTGTCCCAAATCCGCCGACACCAGCACCAGATGTAGAATTGCTCGCACCATAAACTCCCCAATTGGAGTTTCCGAGGTATCCATAGTGATTCGCATCATATTCACCGTAAGCGCCATAGTTACTGGTTCCGCCCGATGCGGTTCCATAGACACCGTAATTTGTTGCGCTACCTGTGGCTTCGCCGTAAACTCCATAACTATTCGATGTTCCGCCACTCGATGAGAACATTCCGCCGTATTGGTCTGTTTCTGTTGCGGTTCCCGAACCGATACCTCGAACACCGGCATCGCGACCTGTGAACATTCCGCCGTAATCATTTCCAGTTCCATTATCTGTGCCGACACCGAAAACACCGTAATAGGTTCCACCGCCATCGCTTCCGCCGAGATAACCATAAGTATTTGCAAGATAACGTCCTGCAACGGCAACATTAGATGCCCCTGTTCCGCTGTTTCCATATACGCCGATGTGGCGGTTTATGCCACCGATTGCATTGCCATAATATCCGAGTGCACCGGAAGCATAATCACCTGTGGTTACGCGGCTGAATGCACGAACTCGATATGTGGGAGCTGCCGTTTCGTAAACTTTTGTGAGTTCGTTCGCATCATCGCTTGGGCGAAGATAATCTCCTGCATCGGTCCATTGGCTGCTGCTAATCCCTGAACCATCGATAGTTAAAGTATTGCCAAAAAGACTTGTGGCTATACCACCAGAACCGCTATAAGTTAAAGCGGAAGTAGAGGTTATATTCGTATTATTTGTGCCATCGCTCGCTGTCCAATACTGATAATTATCAGTATTGTTCGTCAATGCAACTGTCCCGCTGGCATCGGGGAAATTTATTACATTGTCATCGTTAGTCGGTTCGATAAAACCGATATAGGTTTGATTGGCATCAACAGTTCCATCATAAATTATTTTGTTATCTTTGAGATGCAGATTGCCATAGAGAAACAACGCTTCGGAACCGCCGGAAAACTGCGCAACATTCGAATATGTGTTATCTTGAATATAGAAATTGTTCCCATCAGCCATAGATAGTATGACATTATTAGAGCCGTTCAGCGGAGTGAATATTGCCATATCGGTTGCGCTGGTATTTTTAGCAAAAATTGTCTGGTTATTACCCAAATAAATATTGCCAGCATCGATTGCAAGATTGCCTGTTGCCATCCATATATTTCCAGAATTTGAGCCGCCACCTGTTTTTATTGCATTTCCCGATGCACTGTTGCCGAAATATGCCGCTTCGTTCCCGCCAACATCCGACATCACCACAAGCGGAGTTACTGTTTCCGTTGCACTGTTCGATATATCGACACTACCATCGGCAACTGTTGCCTCGATTGTGTTTCCGCCCTCGTATGCTTCCTGCAAACTATTTGCGCCGGGTGTTATCGTCGTCCAGGACAATCCGCCCGAACCATCCGATGTTAAAACCTGCCCATCCGTGCCATCGGTGGTCGGCAAAGTGTACATATAATCGCTGCCAAGTGCATCCGGTGCCTGAAATCCTGTGTAATTGGTGCCATTCGCAGCGAGTTCTCGAAAACGAATTCCACCAGTGTTCCCAGATGATGTCCCATAGGGATAAACCAAAGGGCTGGCATTTTCCCAAATACTGAAAAGTTTATTTCCAGCATCCCCATTTTTCTTGATGGAAAACTCGGAACTTGTGCCACTATTGTCGCTATCGAGAACTATATCTAATCCTGTCGAGCTAAAAATATTCCCAGCGTCATCGGGAAAATCGATAGCCCTTCCAGATGCACCCGATAGAGTGAGATTGCCATCGAATGTTCCATTGCCCTGCGCAACAACATTCCCAGATTCAAAAACCTCGAAAACAACCGTGTTTCCACCATTCCGAATGCCGAAAGTCGATGTCCCATCGTTATCGTCGTCGATATCCATTCGAATATTGCCATCGCTATGGACATAAAAAGCAGGACTGCCGGTCGAATTCCCAGAAATATTGTTTCCATCGACTTCGAGATTGCCCATTAATGTTGCGTTTCCCGTATAGTCGATAACGAACTGGTTTGTTCCGCCCTGCTGAAGCTGAAGAAGATTTCCAGACGCCGCGGTCTTGTTTATCCAGATCGATGGGTCTGTGTCGGCATCGCCCTGAACCACTGCCGGTGAAAGCAGAACATAATTCCCCGAACCCGATTCGAGTGAGCTAACTCGATTGACAAGGTCCTCGAGACCAGCATCGACCTCGGCAGGAGGTGAACCGCCCCAGCCAGCATCGTCGGCACTGAATGTTACATCGTCGGCAGATACTTGCCCAGAACCGGTGCCCCAATCGATTTTGTTATCGGTGATAGCATCGTCTGCGACAGTCAGAGCCCAAGGAGCGGCAAGAAGTTTTTCACGAGGTGCCAATGTGCTATAGCCACTGCCACCGTGAGTTTGAACTCGAACCTCTATCCACAAATTCTGATATTGCACCAATATATCCGCTATATTCGTGCTGCCATCATCGTCGGAAAGAGTCAGAGTGAAAAGCCCGCTATTAACTGTAACACCAGGTGCCGAATCGAATGTCTTGGTCCAGCGCGCAGTTCCACCTGTTTCAGCATCGTAAAGAACAATTATGAAATCGTATTGCCCGCTGACAGCACCACCACTTTCAAAAAGTTTCCCTTGATAATTGATAGCGTGTGGAATATCGGTGGCGAAAAGTGCTGCAATTAACAACAAAACAACTAAATAAGATATTTTGTTTAACATCTTGTTCCCCCTCTTAAGATGAAAAATTATTTCAAATAAATTAAACACTACATTATATTAGTATATTAAGGATTAGTTAAAAGTCAAGGGTTAATATTTGCAAATAATCATAACATGTAAATATACAATAAGTTATAATGAAATTATTTTAAAATAACTTTTGTTTGACTCAAAATTTTGCCAAATTGACATTGTTGTAAAAAAAATATTATTATTATTTTCATCGGTAGAACCGATGCAACTAATTGCTTGTAAATGACTTGTGAGAACCCAATTATTTGCAAATAAAAATATGAAAAAAATATGAAATTTTATATTTT
>JAGGZE010000101.1 GCA_021162205.1 bacterium | reverse complement strand
TTGATTGAGCAGGCGTTGCAGGGAATAATTGCTTTGCAATTAGGAAAGCAACGCACAAAAAACACCCGAAGGGGTGAGCCCTTCGGCTCTTTTTAGTGTGCGACTTTTCTTTCACAAAAGTGAAATTCATTGTCGACGAACCATTCGGTTCTTTTTAAATGGTGAAAAGTTATTTTGATTGAGCAGGCGTTGCAGGGAATAATTGCTTTGCAATTAGGAAAGCAACGCACAAAAAACACCCGAAGGGGTGAGCCCTTCGGCTCTTTTTAGTGTGCGACTTTTCTTTCACAAGAGTGAAATTCATTGTCGCACCTGCGTTATTTAAAATTTGTCGATTAAAATGAGCCGTTCGGCTCTTTTCTTTGTGCAACTTTTTTCTTAATCCCGATAAAATCGGGGTCTCCCGTCCAGACGGGATTCCCTGTTGCACCAGAAATTTTGATATGGTTATTTATTAATCTGGTGTTGCAGGGAATTGTCGATTTTATCGACAAGGAACGCAACGCACAAAAAACAGGCGAACGCCTGTTAGTGGTGTTGCTTTTCGGCGAATATAATTCGTTTTTTACCGCCGAGTATTATGAAATACAATAGTCCTACAATGAATCCTATTCCGTAAGCAAAATGGATTGTGATAAAAGTTAATGGTAATGAAATTATTATCGATAATTTTTTTCGGGAAATCGCATTATATATTGTATTTGCGAAAATTAGTGTAAAATACAAAACGATAATCGAAGTAAATATGTTTAGTGCAGGTTTCCATAGGAATGTGCCGATTAAAGATAATACCAATGCAATCACGAATATCGGCGGGATAAGATGTCGCAGATGAACCGCTCCATAGTGTTCGCCGAGCATATATGTTCGCCATTTGGATGCGTTGAAATATTGTCGCCATAGTTGAATTAAATTTGGGCGATTGCGATAATACACTTTTATGGATGACTCGAACCAGAATTTTGCTCCACCGGTATAACATCGTTGATGAAACTCGTAATCTTGATTTCGTGTAAGCCGCTCATCGATATAGCCGAATCTATCGAATAAATCTTTTCGATAAAGTGTAATCATAGGATTGTCGAGCCATCCCGATTTCGAGCCGACTCGAGCTTTTGCATTTCCCAGTCCAAAAAGCGACTGCATCGCTGCGGATATTCCATCATCCCAAAATGTATCGAGTCCCGAACCGATAGTTACAATTTTTCCGCAGACACCATCGGCATTTTTATCATTCAAAATTTCCACAGCTTTTGCGATATGGTCGGGTTCTATTGTCGCGTGAGCAATTAGATGAAGAACCAAGTCTCCACTCGCATTTTTATATCCGATATTGAGTGCCGTTGGAGTATCTCCGCGAGGGTTTTGCAAAATTTTCAGCAAAATATCGCTATTTCGTCCGAATTCATCGGCAACATCTTGCGTGTGGTCCTCGGATGCACTGTTCACTAATATAATTTCCAAAAGTTCGTGCGGATATGTTTGAGCTTGAATCGATGCGAGACATTCGGGTAGAAATTTTTCTTCATTGCGGGCAGGAATGACGATACTAACCCGTTCCATTATTTTCCTCTGTGTTTGGATTTAGATGGAACATTTTTACTTTCGTATTTACTTTTCGATGAAGTTTTTTTACGGGATGATGAACTCGAACTTTTTTTAGAAACAGTCGTTTTCTTAGTAGTCTTTTTATCGTTGCTGTTCAATCTATCGTCGATACCATCGCCATTTTTATCGATGAAATAATCGTATTTGGTATCACTCGAATTTTGTGAATTGCTTTTTTTAGTGGAAACACTCGTGCTATCTTTCTTAAGCGAATCGGATTTAGCGGAATCGGCAGCAGACTGGTTTCCAGCCCAGCATAAACTAATTGTTATCAAAAACAATATTATTTTAATTATCGATTTCATAATATTATCCTCCTAAACTTTCCAATTACAATATCCCAACTGGAAATTAATAAAAAATTCCCCCTATGCAAGTATTTTCTGACAAATTATTTCGTCCTATTTCTGCTACCCGGTTTCGATGAATGAGAACTGGTATGATGAGAACCTGATGAAGTGCTATGCGAATTGTTCGACCTATTAGATGATGATATCGAATAATCGCGTTCACGGTTTCTATCCGACGATGTCGTTCGAGAAGTGGTTGCACCACTCACAGTGGTTGCAGCGCTCACAGTGGTTGTCGTTTTCGTTCTATGCCAATTATCGCCGCCCGATGAAGTCGTATATGAACGATTCGTTCTATATGTCGAGACTGAACCGCCTGAACGAGCCGAACTCGATGTTCGATAGCGAGTTGTTCCAGTTCCTCTTCTTCGGATAAAATCCGAACCCATATCGCGATATGTATATCTTCTGTGAAGACGAACCGCTCTGCGATATACCCATCTTCCCTCGACATAGGTATATCTGCATCCAGAGCAATAATATGGGTAATATTCATAACGATACCAGCCATCGGGACTGTAATATATTCTGACAATTCTTCTCCAACTGGGTCTCCATTGCCAATATGGAACAATCCACCAATTTTCTGTCCAGCAGCCACATTGGTCGAAATCCCATGGATACCAGTAGTCGAAACCGACATATACGACAGTTCCGCAGTTGCAGCAGCACGGGTCGGCAGATGCAGGCATAGCATAAGCAAATATCACTATCGCTAATCCGATAAGCACTATGCGCGAATAATTCCTGAACATTTTATTACCTCCTTAAATTCGATTGTTATCATTTTTTTCGATTTCCATCGTTATTTTTTTACCGATTTTTTCACCCGAATATTTGAATCGATTATTGTGGTTGCCATCGACTATAAGCTCTGGATTGCCGTAATCGGTCTGGTATGCCCAATCGAACAAAATATAATCGTATCCGATTTGAGTTATTCTGATATGAGCGAAATGATTATCCGATGTCCAGATAAGATATGAATAATCCTCATAAAGATTCACCGAGCCACCCGACATCCAACCATCCTCTGGTGCCCAATCGACATCGGAAAGCATGTCTGTATATCCATATATCAAAATGTCTGTCGATGAATTCGCAGCCTGCATATAATAATGTCCCGTTTCATCGTCGTATCCAAAAAATACATCTGCACTCGGGTAATCATAAGGCACAACCCAATATTCCGAGAAATCGTATCCCGCATCGTCGGGAAATTCCTCTACTATATAAACTCTTTCGCCATAACCCTCGGGGCGAGGTGTGTCGAATACGATTTCATCTGAAAGGTAGCTTTCATTTCCATATACATCGTAAGCGGAGATTGCATAATAGTATGTTTGCCCATTATTAACATCCCAATCGACAAAATATGCGGATGGAGTTTCAGCGATAAGGTAATAATAACCAGTTTCTGAACATCCACGCCAAACACGGTATCCATCGAGGTCGTATGCATAGACAGGATTCCAGTAAACTCTAACACATTCGTCGCCTGTAACAGAATAAACTCCATAGGGTGTAGGTGGTGCACAGTAATCGTCGTAGTAATAGTCATCGCAGTCGTAGCAATTGCAGTTGTTTGAATGCCAGTTTGGATTGTCGCAACCGATTAAGAAAATCGCTCCAACTAACACAAGCATAGCGATTAAAATTATTTGTCTCATTTTTTGCCTCCTTATTTTTCACAAATAATTGAGCAGAAGCCGTGCCAGTTCTATAACCATCGGAACGACAAAGACTTATATAATTATAGTGAAATAGAGAAGACAATATTGAACAAAATTTGTGCAGATTGTTTAAAGTATAAAAAATGGCAGCATTTATAACTAATCGTTAAATTGCTGAATTCCCATTCAAGTTCTATTTAATAGAACTCATATAGACTATGGGATTAAAACTGATTTTTTGAGCGTAAGGTATTTCTACTTATTTCGATTTTGCTCGAGTTCGCCCTTTCGCTGTAGATTTGGACTTCGTAGATTTCGTATTCGATGAACGCTTGCTCGACGATGTTGTGCGTTTTCCTGTTGTCCTTGAAGCAGTTTTCTTCTTTTTGTGGGATTCTATTTCGAGCATAATTTCTTTTTCTGCTCGAGCCCAATCCTCGACATCATAACCATGCTTGTAGCCTCTTTCGATAAAATAGAAATAGGCCTTTTCAGCAATTTTACTCTCGATTTTATCGTTATTCACAACACACCTCCCATTTGATTAAAATTTGCGTGATAAATTTTTGATTCCCTACATCGAATTATTCCTCTTCATCACACCCTTATACAAGGATTTTTGAAGTCTTTAGTAAGCGATATTAAATTTTTATACAAAGAAATGATTTTTATATATTTGTCAAGAGAAATGATTTAACAATTGATTAAAATATTAACTTTTATAATTTTCAACCAACTAAAAAAGGGTGCTTTCGCACCCTATATTTTCTCTGAGAACGGAACAGTGTAAAGGATAGAGAAGAATCTCCATAGAAAGGAGGTGATCCAGCCCCACGTTCCCGTAGGGCTACCTTGTTATGACTTCGCCCCAGTCACCAGTCCCACCTTAGTAAGTGGCTGACCCTAAGGCATGACTCACCGACTTCAGGTGTTACCGGCTTCCATGGCGTGACAGGCGGTGTGTACAAGGCCCGGGAACGTATTCACCGCTGCCTGCTGATCAGCGATTACTAGCGATTCCAAC
>JAGGZE010000161.1 GCA_021162205.1 bacterium | reverse complement strand
AATAATAATTGTATGATTTCTTAATTTAATTAAAAATCGATAAAAGATTTTAAAAAAATATTATGAAAATAATTTCAGGGAAAAAAGTTTCTGAAAATATATTTTCAGGCTTGATGGCTAAATTGCAAAAGCTTGATGAATCTCCCAAACTGCTATCTATAATCATCGGTAAAAATCCAGCAGCGATATCTTATACAAAGGCGAAAGATAGAAAAGCGAGTGCGCTTGGAGCTGAATTTAAAGTTTTAGCATTGGAAAACTCTCTTTCGCAAAAGGAAATCGAGAAAAAAATTAGGAATTATATAAGGAAATGGACACCCGATGGTATCATTATCGAGAGACCGATACCTAAAAAAATCGATTTGAATATACTCACAAATTTAATTCCACCACTTTCTGATATCGATTGCCAAAGAATGGATAGTCTCGGTATGTTAATGTCCGGCAGAGCAAAATATATTCCCGCTACTGCTAAAGCCGTTCTTGAAATTCTTAAATTTTACAAAATCGCAGTAGCGAGTAAAAATATTGTCGTTGTCGGAAGAAGTCTGACTATTGGATTGCCGCTTTCGATAATTCTTATGAGTAAATCGGAATATGGCAATGCTACAGTTTCTGTATGTCATTCGAAAACTGATGAACTTTCTCGATACACTAAAAAAGCGGATATAATTATAACCGCCGCCGGAAAACCAGGACTTTTAACCGCCGATATGGTTACGAAAAAATCTGTGGTTATCGATGTCGGCACAACTTATAAAAATGGCAAATTATTAGGCGATGTTGATTTTTCTGCGGTCGCCGGGAAAGTTAAAGCTATAACCCCAGTTCCAGGAGGTGTTGGACCTGTAACAACCGCTTGTCTTTTTCAGAATCTCGTTAATGCTTGTATCGGAAAAAGAAATAAAAAATTATAAAAGTGAGGTAAGTAAAATGAAAATGAGTAAGAAAAAGAAAATCGAACGTTTCGACAAAAAGTATCGCGACAAGGGTGGATTTAAGAAATTTCTCGATATGGTAAAAAATCTTTGCACTCTCGAAGAAATCGGCAAACATTTCGGTTATTCCCGT
Organism: bacterium; assembly: GCA_021162205.1. Taxonomy (GTDB): domain Bacteria; phylum UBP14; class UBA6098; order B30-G16; family B30-G16; genus JAGGZE01. The sequence continues at coordinate 5,521 of JAGGZE010000161.1, read as the reverse complement.
CAAAACACCGCTGGATTGTATCGCTCATTCTTCAACGATGGCTATGGCGGTATTCAAAGACTTCGCAGGGAAAGGCAAATAAAAGAACAATTCAAAAGCTATGAGGACCTTCAAAATTTAAAGGACAAACTTATCGCAAAAAAGAAATTCCGAAGCGCTAAAAAAATCGAATATATTATACTCGTTAAAAAGATTTCTGAGGAAATGGGTTACGATGTTCAGATAAGACGTAAGCGCAGCGGTGCACTCGAGGTTTTCATAAACAATTATAAAACCACTATATCGGGAACTCAAACACAGACGATATATCATATTCCAAAAGACCATCCGCCCAGTGTTTATTTTAGATTCGCTGTGCCATCGAAACCGACAGATTTCTGTATATTTATAATCGAGGTCGATAAAAGCTACACTTATCATATTATTCCATTCGACGAAATCAAACATCTCACACTTATTACATTGAAGGAAAGCTATGTGCGAGAACGAAAAACTCGTGGGAATAAATCGAGCAAATATGCAATTTATCGAAATAGATGGGACCTTTTAGCGAAACCGAAAAATGTTTTAAAATAGATTCTGAAATCTAATTTATCTTGACAAATGATAATTATATTTTGACAAATGGCAAATGAAAAACACCTATATAATTATGTTGCGTTTCAATGAATTCCCCGATTTTTAATCGGGGAAAAAATCAATGCACTAAGAACAGGCTAAGCCCGAATAGTCAATGTATCTCTGAAAATACCTTTTGCACCGAGCGATTCCTTAAATCTTGCCAGACCGAGATTGGGAACATTGTTTAATGTATATGTTCCGAAATCGAACCATCTAAATTTATTTTCTATTCCCCATTTGAAAATTTCTGCGAACAATAAATTCAGTGGACGAAGATTTTGATGCTCGTAGTCCTGACTGATATAAAACGCCAGAATCGTTCGCGGATTGCACAGGAATAGAAGCACTCCTGCGACCATTTTATCTTTATAGTATGCTGAGAATTGTTTCATTTTGCCCGGCATAAGTTCATCGAGTTTGAAAATTTCATCGATTGTGTGAGTTGGTGCGACATCGTGACGCATCGAAAGATTTCGCTCCAACATTTTGTGAAACACATCATATTCACTATTTTCTCTTATTTCGATACCCGAATGAATCGCTTTTCTCATCGCTGTTCGAGCAGTCGGACGAAATATTTCGAGATTTTTTTCGATACTATCGAATAGTGGCACGACAGCGGTAAGTTCTCGTTTGCGGTGGAATGCTCCTGCTTTGAACAGTGCAAAATCGATATGGTCCTCGGGAAATTCGTAATATATCCACGGCGGGCGAGTCAATTCGATGCCATCGAAATTTTTGTCTTTCGCGTATTCGATAAGCGAAGCGACAAGCTTTATCGCTTCGTTGATACCGGTCTTTTTCCTCAGAATGAATCCGCCGAACGATGCGCCTGGATGCGAAACCAGAAATCTTTTACCATCGCGGATTTGCTCGGCAGCTGGAAATAATGCGACTATTTTGCCTCTATCGTAGAACATTAAATGATGGTGTTCGAATCTATCTTTCGGATGATATTCAAAAAAATTCTGCGATGCGAACAAAGTGCCATTATTAGAATTCGATAAAAAATTTTCCCATTCTTTTTTTTGCTCGATTGTATAGATTTCGATTTTCATATTGTAAAGATATTCAAAGAATTAAATTACGCAAGGAAAATTAGGTAGCACAATATATTGTGGTTAGGATATTATAATATACAATATATTGTATATTTTCCTTGACAATTTATTCGGTAGAATTATTTTTGGAAAAATAGGAGGTTTTTTCAATGAAAGAAGTTATCACATTCTTATTCGCTTTTTCACTACTCGCTGCATTCGGGCAGGAAACCGCTGTTCAAAGCGATTCAACCGATACACTTAATAAATATGTCGGTGATGAATTGACTGTTTGGGAAAATCGATTTATCGCATCGCCACTGTTGAAATATGTTGTAGGCGAAACTATTTCGGACAGTTTAATTCTAAAATCCCATTCTGAACGATTCGATGAAATTTTGCAATCGCAAACTGGAATTTATGTCAAACAGGGACAAATTCCAGGGACATCGATTACCCCGATGCTCGCTGGCGGCGGATTGGCTCATCAGAAATTTCTGCTCGATGGTATCCCGATAGCACTTCCGCAGATGATGCAATACGACCTTTCGACTCAACCGCTCTGGTCACTCGGTGCGATGGAAATTATTCCCGGCTCACATTCATCGCTATATGGCACCGGCGGAATGGCTGGTGCATTTAATTTGATAACACCTTGGCAATTTCCCGATGGTGCGATTACGAGAGTGGAAATTGCTCAGGGCGATTATAATACCGATTGGCTTGCTGTGGGACTTTCGCACAATTTGTTCAAAAGAGTTATGATGCACATTTCTGGAACAAAACTCGATGTCGATGGCGACCAAAGTAACGAACACACGAGAAGCGAAAATTTATCCGCAAAAATTTTCGTGCCGATATATAAAAACTGGAATATCGAAACATACGCACAATCACATCGCGGCTGGCTCGATTACTATTCATTCGGTTCGCTGGGACATCAGCGCGATGACGATGCAATCGGGGCATTCCATATAAATGGCGGTTTCGGAAAATATTTGCTGAGAGCATCGACTCAATTAGAGCGATACGACCAGAAATATTATACCGATTTCAGTTCATCTCATCACGAGGGCGATGTTCTGACATTCGATTTGCGGACTAATAGTGAATTTGGCAGATTCACTCCGACAATTTTTGTTCAATCGCGTTCCTATAATCTTAAAAGCACAAATAGCGGCGAGCATAATCTTACGACATTTGCTACGGGTTTTCAAAGCGATATGAATTCGAGTCTAATCGATGGTTTGATTTCCGCGAGAATCGACAAAGATATTCAGGATAATATTCTGCCGAGTTTCGGGCTCGGTATCAAAAAAGAACTTGCCGATAGTCTTTCGATTATGCTATCTGCTGGTATGGGTTTCAGGTCGCCATCGCCAAACGACTTATGGTATTACGAAATATGGGGACTTTACTCAGAACCGATTACCGATTCCACAGGCGACACGACTGGCTGGGATACAATATCGGTATCGGGTTCTCGTGGCGATGAAAATCTCGAATCGGAACACTCGATGAATTTGTCGCTTACCACGAAATACAATAAAGGATTTTTCGATGTTTCTATCCTTGGATTCTACACGAAATATGAAAATCTTATCGAATGGCAAAGCGAATATATAGCTGTCGCCGATGGTCCCGATTCGTCTTTATATGTGTCGGGAAATGTGAATGCTGCCACAATCGCCGGTGCAACGATTTCTACCGATATCGAACTCGCCAAATGGCTGAAATTCGGAGCGAAATATACATACACATCTGCGAAAGATTCATCGGGTGAAAAACTTGTCGAGCGCCCTGAACATTTTCTCGCAAGCAATTTCACAACAAAATATTCGTTCTGGGATAACGAGCTGGAATTCGGTTTGCGGCTCGAACCATCATTTATATCGAATATCGGCAGAACGAAATATGACATAGCAACATATCAATCATATATAGACAATGTCTCACCTGAATTTATTATCGGTGGTCGATTCTGGGCAAGATATAAGGATTTTGAATTCTTCGCACTCGGCGAAAACCTAACCGATAATAAATACGAGCTACCCGATGGTGAAACAGCACTGGGAAAATATTTGCGCTTCGGTATCTCGTGGAATTTCCGAGATTGAACAATGGAGCCATTCGGCTCTTCTTCGGGGGAACTTCTTTTGGAAAAGAAGTTCCCCCGAACCCCTTCAAGAAAACTTTAGTATTTCTAACGATTGGAAATCGTTAGAAAATATTCAAACTTTTCTAAAGAACCTTCGGTTCTTTTTAGGGGCGACTTTTCTTGCTGATGGAATCAGCAATTCATTGTCGCCCAGAAATTTTGATATAGTTGTTTATTAATCTGGCATTGCAGGGAATTGTCGATTCTATCCCGATTTTATCGGGACTTCATCGGGATTAAGAAAAAAGCAACGCACAAAGAAAACAGGCAAAGCCTGGCGAAGGGGTGGAACACCTTAAAGGAGAATAGTTGCTATACCCAGATAAATCGCTAATCCGATGACATCGTTGAATGTGGTTATAAATGGACCTGCTCCAAATGCAGGGTCTGCGCCGAATCTCGAAAGCACAACCGGCACGATGCTTCCTATCATAGATGATACCGACATTGCAACAAAAATTGCTATGGCGGCAATTGTTCCTACATACATATCTCCCCAAACGAGTCCCAATGCGAATAGCAGGATACCGATAAAAATTCCCAGAAGCATTCCGGCTATAATCTCTCTGAAAATAGCTTTTCCGTGATGAAAATGTCCCCATCGTGAAAGTGCGATTCTTCTAATCATCACGGTAGCGGATTGTGTTCCGACATTTCCTCCGAGTGCCATAATCAATGGAATGAAACTCGTTAAAAGTATCACTTGACTGAGAGTGGCGGAAAAATTTTTAAGTATAAATCCTGAAATTAGTTCTCCACTGAATGAAATCAAAAGCCATGGGATTCTTCTTTTGATATTATGCACACCTGTATCTTCTTCTTCATCGCCTGCGATACCGACAATTTTATACAAATCCTCGCTTGCCTCTTCATCGACAACATCCAAAACATCGTCGATTGTGATTCTACCGATTAGCTTCCTATCTTTATCGACAACCGGTGCGCTGACAAGGTCGTTTCTTCGGAATAGGTCGGCGACATATTCGCGGTCGGAATCAATCGTGACAACTACATCGACTTTATCTGCGATATCTGACAATCTCGATGCTGGCGATGAAATTAAAAGTCTTTGCACAGGCATCGCACCGAGAAGTTTTTCATTTTCATCGGTTATAAAAATCTGGAAAATCTCTTCGATATCATCGCCGAAACGGACGAGGTCGGCAATTGCTTGAGCGACAGTATAATTTCCTGGCAGCCGTTCAACCTCGTGAGCCATAATTGCGCCTGCCGATTCTTCGGGATGTGAAATCAATTCTTCGATTTCTGCTCTATCGTCTTCTGGAAGTTTTTCCAAGAGTTCGGCTATTCTGTCATCCTCGAATTCCGCTACAAGGTCAGCAGCTTCATCGGATGGCAAATTCTCGACAAATAAAGCAATTTTTTCGATAGGTATATAATCGACAACATTAGAGCGTAATTCAGGATACAAAAGCATCAATACATCGGCACCCATTTCGGGTTCGAGTGAAATTAAAATTTTAGATATATCCTCAGCATTGCTCGATTTGTCGAGAAGTTCTGCGATTTCATCTTCCGATAATTTATCAAGCATATTTCGGATGTTCTTGAAATCGCCATTTCCAAGTAAATCGGATAATTGTTCCACTCGATTTTCTATGTCTTCAATTTGATTTTTCATTTTTCGTTAATATTTTTTAATGTTTTATAATAAAAAAATAAAATGAAATTATCAATATTT
>JAGGZE010000106.1 GCA_021162205.1 bacterium | reverse complement strand
GAGACATTCATATGTTCCCCTGGACACCAGAAACATCTTGTCCCGAACCTATAATCCATATTTATCCTCCCGGAACTACTTATGTCGAATGGAATCCTCATCCAAACTCTGTGCCGGTATCGATAACTATATCGGATGGCGAAGGAATTTTTCATATTTTATCTGGAAGTATAGATACGCTTTACATTTCATTTGCACTTCCTCCGGGGTATTCCATAAATCCCTATGGGGCAAAAATAGTCGATGCTGAATATGTTAATTTTTCGGTGTATGCAGATGTTGTAAATCCCGATGGAGCTGATACTATATGGTTATTCACAAACGAACCAGCAGCTTATCCGATAACTGTTGAGGGAATTGGTAAAATACAAAATAATCAGCTAATACCACAGAAAATGAGAATTGCTGTTCACCCTAATCCGTTTAATTCATCTTGTAGAATAATTGTCGATGCTAAAAATAAGGGAACAGTTGAAATATACAGTATCCTCGGTGAGAAAATAATAATATATGATATAAAACCAGGACATAGTGAATTTATTTGGAAATCTGATAATTTATCCAGTGGTATTTATTTCGTCCGCTTGAAAGCAGGCGACCGAACAATAACCAAACGCGCAATACTAATCCGCTAAAAAGCAATCGAATAAAAAATCAATCAAGGGAGAACATTATGTCGACAAAATCCGTCAACGACCTCATCGAGCAGGGTTATTTGATTCGCAGTGCTGATGACAAATGGTCTTGCGTGCCGCAAAGTTAAAACCCGTCGATGCGATTAGGTATGTGTAAAGAAGAATGAGGAGCAGACAATGAAATTTTGTAAAAAATGTCTTTTGCCCGAGACATATCCTGGAATAGAGTTCGACGATGATGGAGTTTGTAGTGTATGTCGAGCATACGAGAAAAAATGGAAAAATTTCAATTTCGAACTTGCCGAAATCGAATGCGAGCGAAAAATTAAAAACGCCGAAAGTCAATATGGAACAGTTGTGGTCACCTGCTCCGGTGGATTAGATAGTTCGTATGCTATACTTTTGATGAGAAAAAAATTTGATTCAAATGTTGTCGGTGCAAATTTTGACCACGGTTTTGTCAGCGATACGGCAAAGAAAAATCTCAATAAAATCAGTAAAATCTTGAATGTCCCGATTATCACGATAAAACCCGATTTCGATGTTATGTATAGGTTATATCGAGATTTTCTAATTAAAACGGGAGATTTCTGCACACCTTGCTGTCAGGGATGTTCTCGGTCGGGTTTTTTAGTCGCGAGACAAAATAATACGAAGACAATTGTTCACGGTGGCGTTTCCGGTTCACGAGTTGAATTTAATGTGCTGGGAATGTTAAAGCACCATTACGAGCGATTTATGAGATATACCGATAACAATTACACTCCCGATGAACTTTATAATATTGTTACTCCGACGGACGAAATTAAGAAATTTGAACTCATTTCACTTCCGCAATGTTTTGAATGGAACGAGAATAAAATAATAGATACATTAAGGCGAGAGCTCGACTGGGAATTTTTACCCGATGGTAGAACACGACATATAGATTGTCTTATCGCCGATGTTAGTGATTTTCTTTTGCAAAAAAAATTTGGATTTTCAAAAAAGTGGATGACAATTTCAGCGAATATACGAGCAGGAATTATCGATATCGAACAGGGAAGAGAATCAATTAAACAAACGGAGGAAAAACTTTTAGATGAACCGAAAGATGCGATGGATTTGTTTTTATCTAAAATTGAATATACGAGAAAGGAACTATATAATTTACCATTTTATATAGCGGAACCTGCGGTGAAATATCTATAATTTTTAATTTTACATATGGGTTTCTTGAAATATTAAATATTGTGCTATTCAAAATTATGAAAAACAATAAAAAAATATACGATGTAGTTATAATCGGGGCATCTGTTGCAGGGCTTTCTACAGCGACTAAACTAATTCAGCGAGGAATTAAACCTATTATATTCGAGCGGAAATCTACAATCGGTTTCCCAGTGCAGTGTGCAGAATATATACCCGCCGCATTTTCATTGACTACGAAATCTTTTATACCTGCGATTGCACAAAATGTCGATGGTCTTGAAACACATATAATTGGATATAATGGCGAATTTCATCAGGATTATATACAGCAAAAAGGACATATACTATATAGAAATATATGGGAGCAAATATTGGCAACCGATATATTAAAAAAAGGTGCTAAATTATTTTTAAGTGAGCCGATTATAAATATAAAATATGATAATGATATCGTATATATAGAGACATATAAGCGAAATATTTTTGCAAAAATAATCGTCGGTGCAGATGGTCCACAATCGCTTGTGTCAATGTTTGCCGGTTTGCAATCGCAAAAAATTATGCCTGCTATACAATGGTGTGTTCCGCTGAAAAAACGATTGGATAGAAATTATATACTGTTTCATCCCGAAATCATAGGCGGATACGGATGGTTATTCCCAAAAGGCGATATTGCAAATCTCGGTATAGGGGCGTGGGGCGTAAGCAATAGCAAATTATCGATTATTGCAAAATACTTTTCTGAATTTATATATGAGAAAAAAATATCCATATCCGGTGGATTGATACCTGTATATGGAATGCGTGAACTTATATGCAGAAATAATTTCATATTTGTCGGCGATTCGGCTGGACTTACAGACCCGATTACGGGCGCCGGTATAGCCAATGCTTATGAAAGTGGACAGTTAGCCGGTGATACAATCGCCGATTATTTGAATGATAAGATAAATAATTTAGATGTATATACAGTAAAAATGAAATTCTTGCGCTTATGTCTCGAACGGTCTAAAAATAAGCGATTAGATATGGAAAGTAAGTGGAATAATGAAAAAGGATTTATCGAAAATATCGAAGGAAATTGGATTCATTCCCGATGAACTTGCCGAACGAGTGAAATCCGCTGCCGATATATCCTGGAATAATTTCGGCAGGAAAATAACATTTTATCTCCCAGGTATGTTCACAATATATGGCAAAAGGGGCAAATATCCTGCAATTTCGGTAACAGGTGGCGATTGTGAATTGCAATGTAAACACTGTCTCGGCAAACTTTTAAAACCTATGCCACCTGCTCGAAATAGCGAGGAATTACTCGCTCTTGCTACTAAATGGAAAAATGAAGGTATAGAGGGAATACTTTTGTCCGGCGGTTCGACATTGGAGGGATATGTGCCGTTATATCCGATATTGCCCGCTGTGCCGAAATTAAAAGAAATGGGATTTTATATTAGCGCTCATACTGGTTTTGCGACTCCCGAACTTGCAAATGCAGTAAAACAAGCAGGCGTCGACCAGGTTCTTATCGATGTTGTCGGCGATGACGACACTATGCAAAATATATTGAATTTAGATGGTGGAGTGGCACTCGTCGAGCGTTCGCTCGATGCTTTATTCGATGCTGGATTATATGTAGCACCTCATATAATTGTCGGTCTCGATGGTAAAATTAAAGGTGAATATAATGCACTCGAACTATTGAAAAATTATCCGATAGAAATACTGGAATATGTCGTTCTTATGCCCGCCGTTGCAATGAACAATGAGGTTAGACCGATTCCAATACAGGATGCTGTCGATATATTAGTCGAGGGTCGCCGAATGTATCCCAATATAGAACAATCGCTCGGTTGCGCTCGCCCGAGAGGCAATTATAGATATATACTCGAACAATGGGCGATTAGAGCGGGAATCAATCGTATGGCATTATGGTCGGATATAGCAGTCGAGGAAGCTCAAAAACTAAGATTGGATATATCATATAAATATACTTGCTGCTCGGTTTCTACTTGAATATATATATATAATTGAAAAACCGGTACACAAATTTATATATACCGGCTTTCCAAAATATATCGAATCTATACGGGTCTTATTTTTTCATTTTCCAGAATGCCCATCCGCTAATTGTTTTCTTGCCTGTAACAGCAGCGGTAGCCGATGACATCGATGAAAATAATTTTTGAAAACCATTTATTTTAATACCTTCATCGGTGATAATCGCTGTGAATTTTTTACCCTTATAATTACCATTTAATTTAGTCCCCACAGGAGGAAGTGGTCTTGTTCTAAAATAACTTTTCGATGATTTGGTTTTGGCTGAAGATTTTACTTTTTTAGTCTTTTTCTTGGTAATACCGATAAGAAGTTTATTCTTTGTAATATATTCATCGACTTGCTCGAGAATCGTCTCTATATCTTCACGATAACCGATCAAGGCGAACATATGATTTCTAAAATTTTCACCTGCATCGAGATTAGATTTTAGAATTGCATCTGCCCATTTTTTTGCAAGTTTGTCCTGTGCTTTGTTTAGATTTTCCAACACTTGCATAACTTCAACTTTCTTTGCCATGTTGCCTCCTTAAAATTTAGTCGTTTATATATAAATTTTAAAAAAATATTATGTCAAGTAATATTTAAATATTTATACTTTTATTTAGTAATCGAATAAAATATAGATGAATATAATATAGAATAATAGTTCGAGTTAATACACAAAGATAATATAATTGCTCTCTTATCGATATATTTAGATGATT
>JAGGZE010000150.1 GCA_021162205.1 bacterium | reverse complement strand
AATGCCCAAAAAACAATCGATGTGGGAATTTATACATTTACCAGTAGGCCGATTTCGCAGGCTATCGTGAGAGCGTATGAAAGGGGTGTCCAGATGAGAGTCATTATGGATAGAAATCAAGCGGCGGAACGATTTTCTAAAAAACGATATATTGTGAAAAAAGGTATCCCTGTCGAATTTAATACCGGCGATGGTATTATGCACAACAAATTCGCCGTAATCGATTCGTCGATTGTTATCACAGGTTCTTTCAACTGGACAAACTCTGCCGAGCGATACAATTACGAAAATATCATAATCGTAAATTCTTTGGAATTTGCTATGCGATACGAAAAATATTTTGCTAAAATGTGGAAAAGATTCGAGTAATATTATGGAATTTCCAGTGAGAAAAGGGCAGGATGGCTATTTTTATCTTCTTGATTTCGAGAATATCGAGCGTGAATTTAAACAAATTGTCAAAGCGGTTTGTCCCGAAGATTTAGTCGCTATGACGAATGGCAACGGCGGCTCGATTCTTATCGGTGTCGAAGAAATTCGTCTCGAGGATAACACAAAAACCGGGAAAATAATCGGTTGTCCACTCACCGATGAATTAAAACAAAATGTAAATAATAAGGCATCGAGTTGTTTGCCATCGATAAAAGTCGATTTCGAGGAACACTGGGTCGGTGGAATTCCATTTGTAGAGATTATTATCCACGAGGGGTCGAATAAACCGTATTGCACCGCCAGTGGGTGCTACCGAATGCGTCTCGATGGTGGCAACCGTGCAATCGACCCACAAGCGCTTATCGCTATGGTTCTCGAGCGAGAATCACAGAAATTTTTAGAACGATTTCACAAGTCGACAGTTCAACTCGAAAAAATGCTAACAAAAATTGCAGAAAAGCTCGAACATCTCGATAACACAATGGACGATAATGAAAAGAACGATTGAGAACATTTATGCTTTTCCACTCTGGCTGCGATATTATCTATATAGCGAGGGAATTTTTAGGGCAAAGCGTTTATCCAAGCCCGTAATCAGTGTTGGCGGAATTAAACTCGGCGGAACTGGAAAAACTCCACTCGTCGAATATATCGCAAAAATTCTTCTATCGGAAAATTTTGCGGTAACGATTTTAACTCGCGGATACGGGCGAAAAAGCAAAAATCGGGTGTTTTTAAAAAATAGCGACAGAAATTGGCTCGACTGCGGCGATGAACCATTTATGCTGTCAAAAAGATTGCCCGATGTGAAAATAGCTATTCATCCCGATAAATTCGAGAGTGGAAAATCGACCGAATCGGATACCGATGTTTTTGTTATCGATGATGGCTTTCAGCATATTCAACTCGCTCGCAATCTCGATGTCATAGCGCTTTCAGGCGACGAGTTCGATGACGATATATTCCCATTCGGTTCGCGACGCGATGGGTTATGGCGACTCGACAATCTTGCCGATTCGATAATCGTTGTGCCATCGCAAAATTATGAAAAAGTGAAAAACTATTTTCCAAAAACACCTGTTTTCCGAAGCGATTCGCTCATCGAGGGACTTTGTCGAGGGAACGATTTCGATACGATTAAATCGGTAAATGAACTCGAAGCGAAAAAAGTTTTTTTAACAGCGGGGATAGCATCGCCTGAAAGATTCGAGACAGCAGTGAAATCGACGGGAGCGCAGATTGTCGGCAGAAAATGGTTTCGAGACCATAAATTTTTCAAACCCCGACAGATAAACGATGTAATTACTCGAGCTCGAAAAAACGATGCGGAAATAATTTTGACAACGATGAAAGATGTAGTGAGAATTTCGGGAAACGCCGATGATTTCTATGTTCTTATGACCAGCATTCGAATCGACCCCGCCGATGATTTTAGAAATTCGATTTTGAATACAGTAAAAAATTTCATATAAAAAATGAATACTTACCAAATTACTTGCGTGATAAAAATTATTTTATAATATAATTTTAAGAAATGTCATAAAGGAGGAAAAATGTTTAATAGAATAATTTTGATTGCGTCTATACTTGCGATTGTCTGCGGAGTTTTTGCGAAAAGCGATACTCATCGGTCGAAAGAATTAACTTCCGATGTGTTCGTGAACCTTTATGTGCAATTGTCGGTGGCGGCGGAGCAATATCTCGATGACAGCACGAGATTGGTTCGGGTTCAGGACAGTATTTTTAATGATTTCGATGTTTCACGGGATAGTTTCGATAAATTTAGAGCGAAAATGGATAATCAACCTGAAAAATGGAACGATTTGTGGGAAAAGATAGTAAAAAAGCTCGAGGAAATAGATAAAAAACATCGTAAAAGTGAAATTCAGCAAAAATCTGCGCCCAAATCGAAAAGTAAAAATAAATGATAATAGATTTGAAATTTCTAAATTCTGCACAATCCGAAAAAATCGGCAATGATGAATGGTTAATCATTATCGACCCCGCAATTTCAGGCAAGCAAAATATGGATAGAGATAGAGCATTGCTCGAATGGGCATATTCCGATGATAAGGCGAAACCTGTTCTGCGATTTTTTATGTGGAATCCACCCGCAATTTCAATCGGGTTTATGCAACCGATGAAGCAAATCGACGATGCGAAATGCCGCGAGAATGGTATCGATATCGTCCGCAGACCGACAGGCGGCAAGGCGATATATCATCATACCGAATTCACTTATTCGGTAACACTTCCGCCGAAACATCCGATGGCATCGCTATCCGTGCTTGAAACTTATAATGAATTGAGTCGTGCATTGGCATTCGGACTTCGCAATCTCGAAATCCCTGCGAAACTTGCGAAAGGTTCTGCCAAAATCGGCGGTGCGAATCCATCGTGCTTTTCATCGGCATCGCGATACGAGCTTATGGTCGATGGAAAAAAGCTTGTTGGAAGTGCTCAGCGAAGAAAACACCGAGCGGTTCTTCAACAGGGGTCGATTATAACTGGACCGCAATATTTGAAACTGGCGGATTTTCTCACCGAATATAGCGAAACCGTCCGTGAGGAACTCGAGAACCATAGCACTTATATCGAGTCCATTCTCGGCGAAATCCCGGATTATAACGATTTTGTCGAGGCAATGGTCGAAGGTTTCAAGCGAGCATTCGGATAAAGTAGGGGTTCAAAATTTTGAACCCCTACACCGGTCGCCGCTGCATTAGGCGGTAATAAGCGCGATATGTGGGTTTGGGTGTTCATGTTTTATAATTCTTCGGGGAATTCTTTTTCCAGCTTCTCTTTTATTTCATCCTTTTTTTCATTCTGTTCTATTATAGATAAGGTTTCCCTATATTCCCTTGCCTCGGCTATTTTTGTGAACTCAATCTCTCCATGGTTTTCTTTTACTATCTTTTCGATTTCATCAAGCGTAACATGGAAAAATTCTTTTCTTTTATTGACTAAATTCAGTCTTTTATCATCAAAGATTTGATGGAGTTTATTTTCCAATTCTGGCGCATTTTCCGAAAATATCATGGCATGAACATCAAAGCGAAATGGAACTGATGCGTCTCCGAGTTCCCTAACACGGTCCAATGGTTCTAATCTTCTTGTCATACCGATTTTATAAACATCTTTTCCAAAAGAACCGATATTTGATATAACATACACATTACCAGATTTTGTCATTTGCGCTCTGGATATAGCTCGTTCTTTCTTTTCTTGTGCTTCTTTTAATTGTTGTTCTAATAATGAGATTTGATCTTTCAAATTAGCAAGTTTCTCTCCTGTAGCTTTTTCTATTTCCTTTCTCGCCTGCTCAAGTGCTTTTTTGCTTCTTATTTCATCATCTTCGGCTTCTTTTTGAGCTTTTTCTATTTCCTTTTGAACTTTCTCTTTTTCCCTAATTTGCTCCCTAATCCTTCTTTGTTCCTCTTTTTCTTCCTGACGCTTCTCTTTGTATTCATGGGCAAGATAAAGCTCTTTCAGTTTTAAATTAAGATAGTCTCTTGTTATATCGATTCTATTCGGTTCTCCCATTTTATTGATAGCTTCGAAAGCTTTAATAATTCTTTGCTCCATCTTCTCGACATTATTCCATTTAACCTTCAATGTAGCGGCATCACATTCATTGTTAAATGCCCTTAACATCAACTTGATGTTTCTATTGGTCATCTTCCGACCTTCGCGCTTGCTTCCGCTAACCTGCCATTCCATATGACATATCGCGGCGGTTTTATTCTTCATAAGTGCCTTTTGCTGCTGTCTTATTTCGGTTATCTTTTCTTTGTATTTCTCCGAAGTATCGAAATCAAAGTGCGGCTTATATACTCCATATGAGATGAAATCCAGGTCTTCTTCTAATATGCTTATTTCTTTTAGTAACTTTTCATATATGGCTCGTTTGCTTTTATAATCTGCACTGAGAGTCTCAAAACTTTTCTTAAAATCTGATTCAAGTTTGGCTAATTCCTTTTTTTTGGCAGCAAGTTGCTTTTCTACCTTGGCTTTTTCTTCGTCAATATCAATTACATCTTTGAATCTATTTTGTAAGATTTTGTATTGCTTGGATTTTGATAAAAACATGTATGTTAATAGGATTACCAAAATAAATAATAGAATCGCTACTAGCGTTGGCATTTTTTCCTCCTTTTTAGGTTTCCAATTCTCTCTATCTCTCCTTATTCCAACAGCTTACCTAATTTCCCCAAACATAAAGCATAATTTGTCCTTATGGACGAGAGTTGTTTTCCTGTGAACGAGCAATGAAAATCGTTTCTTTTCTTTAATCATAATCCTTCTTTTCTTCAACTTACATATATTATAGTGATTAATTTCGCAAAGTCAACACAAAATATAAATAAAATAAACGATTTTATAGAGCCGTTTGGCTCTTTCTTTGAGGGCAACCATTCTTGAAAGAAGGGCTTTCCCTCAAACTCCTTTCCTAAGAACTTTAGTATTTTGGGCGACCAAAGTTCGCCAAAAAATATTTAAAGTTTTCTGGAAAAAGGTTTTGAGAAAACCATTCGGTTATATATAATGGTTGAAATATTATT